>CANCCE010000001.1 GCA_947374505.1 Comamonadaceae bacterium
TCTTCCGTCCCATCGGGTTTGATGCGGCGTGCCGTCTTCGGCGCCAGACCGAGAAGAGACTTGATGGCCGCCGACGTCTGGGACCTCGCCTTTAATTCCAGCATCTGTCCGAGCAAGGTGAGGGAAATAATGACAGCAGCAGCCTCAAAGTAGACCGCCACGCGGCCCATCGCGATGAATGAAGGTGGAAACACACCTAGGGTAACCCCTGAATTGCATACGCATGCAATGTCTGAATAATTTGAATGTACACACAGGCATTCTTTATTTAAATTCAGGAACTGAACCCATGATCCGATACCTCAAACGCGGCCGCGACGTGCAGGCCCGAGCAGATGACGACGTCAAAGTGCGGGCCACTGTCGAAGGCATTATTCGCGACATTGAACAACGCGGTGATGACGCGGTGCGAGAGTACAGCCGGAAATTTGACAGTTGGGAGCCCGCTGAATTCCGGCTGTCGCAGGGTCAGATCGAGCAGGCCATGAACAGCCTGTCGGCGCGTGAACTCGAGGACATCCGATTTGCGCAAGCTCAGATCCGCAATTTTGCGCAAATCCAGCGCGACTCGATGCGCGATGTGGAGGTGGAAACCCGCCCCGGCGTGATCCTTGGCCACCGCCACATTCCCGTCAATGCCGTGGGCTGTTACGTACCCGGTGGAAAGTACCCGATGATCGCGTCGGCCCACATGAGCGCACTGACAGCCAAGGTGGCCGGGGTCAAGCGCATCGTCTCAACGGCACCGCCGTTCAAGGGCGCGCCGCATCCAGCCATCGTCACCGCCATGCACCTTGCCGGCGCGGACGAGATACTGGTGCTCGGCGGTGTGCAGGCTGTGGTGGCGATGGCGGTCGGCACGCCCAGCCTTAAACCGGTTGACATGCTGGTGGGCCCGGGCAACATGTTTGTGGCCGAGGCGAAACGCCAGTTGTACGGCCGTGTCGGCATCGACCTGTTCGCCGGACCGACTGAAACGCTGGTGATCGCAGATGACTCCGTCGACGGTGAGCTGGTGGCGGTTGACCTGCTGGGTCAGGCCGAACACGGCGCCACCTCGCCCGCTGTGCTGCTGACCGACAGCGAAGCCCTGGCACGCAGCACCATGGCCGAAATCGAGCGCCAGCTGAAGATATTGCCAACTGCGGCCATTGCCTCGCTGAGCTGGGCAGAGTTCGGCGAAGTCATCGTTTGCGACAGCCGCGAAGAGATGCTGCAAAAGGCCGACGAACTGGCGTCTGAGCACGTGCAGATCATGACGCGTGAGCCCGACTATTTCCTGAACAACATGACCAATTACGGCGCCTTGTTCATCGGCCCGCGTACCAACGTGGCGTTTGGCGACAAGGTCATTGGCACCAACCACACGCTGCCGACCAACAAGGCTGCTCGCTACACCGGCGGTCTGTGGGTCGGCAAGTTCCTCAAGACCTGCACCTATCAAAAGGTGACGACCGACGAAGCCAGCGCAGAGATCGGTGAGTACTGCTCGCGCCTGTGTCACATGGAAAATTTTGCCGGCCATGGCGAGCAGGCCAATATCCGGGTGCGCCGATATGGCACACGGCCGGACGTGCCTTGGTACCAACCCGTGCCAGCGCTGGAAGCATGAGCGCGGTGCCTTGCATCTCGGCGGCATGAAGTCCAATCCGACGGCACACGACGTCGCCCGGCTGGCGGGCGTTTCCCAGTCGGCCGTGAGCCGCACCTTCACCGCTGGCGCCAGTGTGGCGCCAGCCACTCGGGAGCGCATCTTGGCGGCTGCACGCGAGATCGGTTACCGGCCCAATGCCATTGCCCGCAGCCTCATCACCCGGCGCAGCCGCATCGTTGGGCTGGTCATGAGCTATCTTGAAAATCAGTTCTACCCGCTGGTCATTGAGCGATTTTCGCAAGCGCTGCAACGCAACGGCTATCACGTGTTGCTGTTCATCAGCGAGACGGCGGATGCGGACGCGATTCTGACCGACATCCTTCAGTACCAAGTCGACGGGATCGTGATGGCGTCCACCACGCTGTCGTCTGGTCTGGCACAGGACTGCGCCAAAGCCGGCATCCCGGTGGTGTTGTTCAACCGGGTGGCGCAGCTCGGCGCCATGGGGCGTTTCTCCACCAGTTCGGTGACGTCGCAAAACCGCGAGGGCGGCCGGCTGGTGGGTGAACTGTTGCTGCGAACCGGTCACCGCCGCATCGCTTGGCTGGCCGGACTTGAGAACGCCTCAACCAGCCTGGACCGCGAGGCTGGGCTTGGCGAGGCGCTAGAGGAAGCCGGGTTGGCGCTGTACGCCAGAGGCGTTGGTCGTTATGACTTTGCTGAGGCAAAGCGAGTCGTGCTGGAGATGTTCAGCGACCCGGCTACACGGCCCGATGCATTGTTTGCCGCGAACGACCACATGGCCATTGCGGCGCTGGAGACTTTGCGCACCGACCTCGGGCTTCGGGTGCCAGAAGACGTCTCGGTGGTGGGCTTTGACAACGTGCCGCAAGCGGCGTGGCCATCCTTTAACTTGACCACGGTGCAGCAGGATGTGGACCGCATGGTGGAGGCCACCCGTACCCTGTTGTTCGAACAAATCGACGGCGAAGTGCTGGCGCGCAGCGTGACCGTGCCCTGCGTGCTGGTGGAGCGCGGCACCGTGCGCGTTCGCGAATCCCGGCGCGCATTGACATCCATATAAGAACGGGAACACAACAACATGACTGATATTCAAAAATTCATTGGCGACCGGACGATTGCCATCGTGGGTGCCGGCTTGGTCGGCGCCGGCTGGGCAGTGGTCTATGCCCGTGCCGGTTTGAGGGTGAAGATGTTTGACGCGAATCCGGAGATCACCCGCAAGGCGGTTCCTCTGATCGCGGGGCAGTTGGCCGGACTCAAGAAGCACGGTCTGATCGAGGAAGAACCCGCTGCCATTCTGGCGCGCATCAGCACGGCATCGACGCTGGCTGAAGCCATTGAAGGCGTGGCCTATGTGCAGGAATCGGTGCTGGAACGTGTTGACGTGAAACGCCAGCTGATGATCGACATCGATGCGATGGCATCACCTGAGTTAATCGTTGGCAGCTCTACTTCCGGCATTCCCGGATCGGCGTTCGCGCTGGGGCTGTCGATCTCGCCACGGGTGCTGATCGTGCATCCGGTCAACCCGCCTTATTTGGTGCCGGTGGTTGAACTGGTGCCGTCACCGGAAACATCGCCCGCGACCGTTGAATTTGCAAATGCGCTCATGCAGGCTGTCGGCCAGACCGTGGTGCATGTGCGCAAGGAAGTCGAAGGCTTTGTGCTGAACCGCTTACAGGCAGTGCTGCTGCGAGAAGCCTGGGCGCTGGTGCAGGAAGGCGTTGCCAGCTGTGAAGACATTGACAAGACCGTGCGCGACGGCCTGGGTTGGCGCTGGTCTTTCATGGGGCCGTTCGAGACCATCGATCTGAATGCGCCCGGTGGCGTTGCTGACTATGCCGAGCGACTGGGTCCGCTGTACCAGCGCATCGCCGCATCGCGCCAGCACGAACAACCGTGGGATGAGGCGCTGATCAAGGAGGTGGAGGTGCAACGCCGAGAGCACTTGGACCATGCCGAGCTGGAGTCGCGCCGCGCTTGGCGTGATGAAAAACTGATGGCATTAGCCGCTGCCCGACGGCGGCCTTGATCCCAATACCCTTCATTCAACCCAACCAACCGAAACGACTTCATCGTGAATATGTACCCCACACTCCCCGCCCAAGCCCTCCATCGCCTTCTGGGCGCAGCCATGGCACTGGCTGCCATCTGCCTGCCCGCTGCACATGCGCAGAGCGAATACCCCAACAAGCCGATCCGCCTGATCGTGCCCTTCGCCACCGCTGGCGTGACCGACACCAGTGCCCGCATCGTGGCCGAGAAGCTCAGTCGGGAGCTGGGCCAGCAGGTGGTGGTCGACAACAAGCCTGGCGCAGCCGGCAATATCGGCACCCAGATGGTGGCGCGAGCCGAACCGGACGGCTACACCTTGCTGCTCGGCTATGACGGCACGCTGGTGATCAACCCCAACGTCTATGTCAAGGTGCCTTTCGACCCTGTCAAGGACTTCGCACCCATCGGCAAGATCGGTGACGCGATTCTGGTGGTCGCGACCAACGCCAAGTTGGGCGTCAACACCATGGCCGAACTGCAGAACTACGCCAAGACCGTTCCGGGCGGCATGTCCTACGGTAGCGCAGGCACCGGCAGCACCACCCATCTGGCCGGCGAAATGCTGCACCAGCGCACCGGCATCCCGATGACCCACGTGCCCTACAAGGGCGGCGGGCAGGCGGTGGCTGACGTGGTGGGCGGCGCCCTGCCGGTGACGTTCGCCGCGGTGGCGGGCGCCATGCCCTTCGTCAAGGGTGGCCAGATCAAAGCCGTGGCCGTCACCTCGCGCCAGCGTGCGCCTTCACTGCCGGACGTACCGACCTTCATCGAAGCCGGCCTGAAGGACTTTGAGATCAACTCCTGGGTCGGTCTGCTGGCGCCAGCGCGCACGCCCAAGCCAGTGATCGACAAGCTGAATGTGGCGCTGCAAAAGGTGCTGAACGCGCCCGACATGCGCGACCGCCTCTCTTCGCTGGGCATCGTGGCCATGCCTGGCACGCCCGAGGCCTACGGCCGCGAGATTGTGCGCGACCTGGAAAAGAACAAGGCGATCGTCAAAGCCGCCGACATCAAGCTTGAATAAGCGCCTTTCTTTGTTTTCTTATTTTTGACTGGAACCGCCATGGCTAATCCCATCCTTCGACAAAAACTCGCTGCGGGAGAATTCCTTGTCATCCCCGGCGTACAGGACATGATCGCCACCGTCATGACCAACAAGGTCGGTTTCGACATCATCTACGGGACCGGCTACTGGACCACCGCCTCAGCCTACGGCCTGCCGGACGCCGGCATCGCCACCTACACCCAGATGGTGGACCGCATGCGCACCATCACGCGGACCAGCAAGGCCGCCCTTATCGCCGACGCAGACACCGGCTACGGCGGCCTGCTCAACGTGCACCACACGGTGCGTGGGTATGAGGAGGCCGGGGTCACCGCGATCCAGATCGAGGACCAGGAATTCCCTAAAAAGTGCGGCCACACGCCGTACAAGCGCTGTGTGCCTATTGAAGACATGGTCGAGAAAATCAAGGTCGCGTCGGAAGCTCGCGAAGACAAGGAGAACTTCCTCATCATCGCCCGTACCGATGCGCGCGCCAGCCTCGGCGTGGACGATGCTTTGCGCCGCATGGAGGCCTATGCAAAGGCCGGTGCTGACATCCTGTTCTTCGAGGCGCCTCAGTCCGAGGAAGAGATGCGCCGCGCCTGCGAGGCCTTCGACCTGCCCATGATGGCGAACATGGCCGACGGCGGGAAAACACCCATTCTGCCGGCCGATGTGCTCAAGGAAATCGGCTATTCGCTCGCCATCTTTCCCGCCATGACGAGCTTGGTCGCAGCCGCTGCGATGGAGAGGGCGCTGCGCCACCTCAAGGAGGCAGGCACCAGCCTGTCGCCCGACATTCCCATGACCGACTTCAATGAGTTCTGCCAGTTGATTGGCTTCGATGAAGTCTGGGACTTCGAGAAGCGCTGGGCACGTTGACAAAACGCTTTCCGCTGGACTGCGTTGCACATCCGAGACTCCTCAGCGCGGCTTACCGCATCTCTACACTCGCTAAGATCCAAGAACGTTTCGACCACCTCGCGGCCGATCAGGCACTGCGGGATATGGTGGTTTTTAAATGGCCGGGACAGCAATCCACGAGGTAGAAAAAACGGGTTGATGTTTTGCCTTTGTGAATGGGCAGTGGCACGAGGATATCGGTGGCTGCCCGCCGTTAGCCGTTACCGCTTGGTTTGAGGAGACCGCCGAGCGGTGCTACGAAATGTGAGAGCGATAAGGTTGCGTTACGGTCAATCCACGGGCCCGCAACTTTCTGGTGTGGCACACGGAGTCCGACTGGGTCACCCGCATGCCGGATGGTGTGGCAGGGCGCCTCCGTTTCGAGCCACCTTATACCGAGGGTTCTTTCCCATGCGGTTGACCGCGCTTACTGAGCCAATCCTTCAATGGCAATGTCGATGCGCACGTCGTCGCCGACATAGGGTGCGTATTTACCGGCGTTGAATTCACTGCGGTTGATCGGAACCGGTCAAAGTGTCACGGGGGTGAGTGCATACCAATGTCTAACTCGCCGGTAGTCATGCCCATCCACAGGTCATCGAATCGGAGAGACATAAAAATCAGCGGAATAGGCTCTTTTTTTGTACGATCAAGCCATGTCGCAGTGTTGACGATCAAAAATCAGTAGGCAGACCGGAACAAAATCCGACAGTGAAATTTTAAGAAGGAAAGATCATGCGATATTTTTTCGCTACGGCGTTATCCGCTTTCAGCTTGCTTTTACCGTTTGCTACTGCCACAGCGCAAACATATCCTGATCGGCCGATCAAGGTGATCGTGCCCTACGGTTCGGGCGGTGTTGACGTCCAGATGCGCTTGGCGCAGACTTTCATGGAGCCCTTGCTGGGCCAGCGTCTCGTGATCGAAAACCGGCCGGGCGCTGGCGCCATCATGGGTACGAGCGCTGTGCGTCATGCCGCTCCTGATGGCTACACCCTGCTTTTCACCGGAACTTCTGCACTTTCGGTTATCCCTCATATGAAGCGGGTCACGTACAAGATGGACGATTTCGTTCCGATTGGAAACCTCACAGGCACGGCGCTAGCCTTTGTCTCCCGTTCGAGCGCGCCCTACAAGACGCTGGCCGAACTGATCTCGTACGCAAAGCAGAATCCCGGCAAAGTGAACATGGGATCGACTGGGGTCGGAACCACGACCCACATGGTCGGCGAGGCGTTGCAACTGGCCGCCGGAATCAAGCTGACCCATATTCCCTACACCGGCAATGCCCAAGTGATCAGCGGACTACTGAGTGGGAGTGTCGATGTCTTTATCGGGATCCCCGGATCCTTCATGCCTCAGGTCAATGCCGGGACTTTGCGCGCACTTGCAACGACCGGGAACGTGCGGTCTGAGTTCCTGCCTGATGCGCCAACGCTCAAGGAAGCCGGACTGAATGTGGTTGAAGAGACCAAGTTCGGATTGCTGGCCCCGAAGGGCCTGAATGCCAGCGCGGTGAATAAACTGGCGAATGCCCTCAAAGTCGCCGTCCAAGGTAAAGAGTTTGGTGACAAGATGCGCGCCAGTTATGTCACGCCGCATTACCTAGACTCGGCGGGATTTGTCGATGCGCTACGTCAGGAAGATGACTACTGGTCAGCCATGCTGAAGCGTCCTGAGTTTCAGGCGCTGGTGGAAAATTAAGGTGTTGCACCAAGATGCCGCACAAAGACGCAACATGAAGTCCTCCGCAGGTCCATTCCTGCTCACTTCATTTCTTCAACGTCTTGGGGGTTTCCATGCTGCAGGGTAATCCTGCAACCCGGATGGGCGGGGGCACTATTCGTGGCAAGGCGGCAATTGTGGGCGCCGGCCGGTCTGAGGTTGGGCGAGTACCGGGGCAAAGCGTGCTGGCCCTGGCTGCCAAAGCGGCAAAGGAGGCTCTCTCCGATGCCGGCATGGATCGGGAAGAGATTGACGGCGTTCTGTCTAGCGCCGCGTTGGCCGCACCGTTTCAAAGGTTCAGCGTAGCCTTCAGCGAGTACATGGGCATAAAGCCGTCATTTTCTAACACGCTGGAGGTTGCTGGCGCCACGGCTGCCACCATGTTCAATATCGCCGCTGCGGCTATTGCAGGGGGACTTGCAAAAAATATTTTGATCGTGGGTTCTGACAGCTTATTAACCGGTCTGACCTCTGATCTGGCATTGCATGCGATGACCTCAAGCCGCGACCAGCAGTACGAGATGCCTTTTGGCATTCCGGTTGCAAATTCATTTGCGATGACAGCCCACCGGCATATGAAGGAATTCGGCACAACTTCAGAGCAGCTTGCCAAGGTCGCCGTGATTCAACGTGAGCATGCCCGCCGGACGCCTGGCGCGCAGATGACGGAACCTATTACGGTTGCTGATGTTCTGAATTCAGGCTGGGTAACCACGCCTTATCACAAGCTTGATTGCTCATTGATTTCCGACGGCGCGGCAGCGTTTGTAGTGACATCAGCAGAGCGTGCGAAATCGGGGGTTCGATCAAAACCTGTTTATATCCTTGGCGCGGGCGAATACTACTCGCATGAGCATGTTTTCCTCATGCCTTCCCTGACAACGACCGGGGCCGTGCAGTCGGGCTTAAATGCCTATGCCATGGCGGGATGCTCAGCGCAAGATATTGACGTTGCCGGCATCTATGACTGCTTCACCGGCACCGTGATCATGATGCTGGAGGATTTAGGCTTCTGCCCAAAAGGCGAAGGCGGACGTTTTGTTGATGACGGTGAGATGACCTACGGGGGTTCGATCCCGTGCAATACACACGGTGGACTGCTGTCTTTCGCTCACCCTGGACTGCCGGGCTCCCTGTTCCATTTTCACGAGGTCGTGCGGCAACTTCGCGGCGAATGCGGTGTACGGCAGGTGGCTGGGGCCGAGTTGGGCTTGGTTCACAGTCTTGGGGCTGGTTTCGCTACGCAGGCGACCACGATTCTCGGAACCGAGGCAACGCTTTGAAAGAGTCAGGATCTAAAGGTGCGCATGTGAAGCCGCTACCCACTCCGGATGCAGACACCGAAGCCTATTGGCGGGGTCTCAAAGAGGGTCGCCTGTTGCTTCAGCATTGCCTTGACTGTGGACACATCCAGTTTTATCAACAGGCGATTTGTCGGCAATGCGCCGGTGAGTGCCTTGAGCATCGTGCAGCCAGCGGCCTAGGAACAATTCACTCTTACAGTGTTGTGCACCGTGCGCCTGGCCCGGCATTCCGAAGTGAAACGCCCTATGCCGTGCTATTGGTTGAGCTCGAGGAAGGACCTCGCATGATCAGTCGTCTAGTGGGCGCTGATGTGGCGGACGTTGAGTTCGATATGCCGGTTCAACTGGTTTGTGAGCAGATCAGTGACGATATTTTTCTCCCTTGTTTCAGGCCGGCCTGAAGTGATGATTGAGACCTGCTCACAGTTAACAGCCCTATAAAGGCCGGAAGGGAAATTTTGATGCGTCATTCGGACCAATACCGCACCCATAAAATTCGTGACCTGACGATGGGTCATGTCCTCGCAGAGCAGGTCGCGAAAAATGGCGACAAGGTGTTTTTAAATTATCTTCCGGATGGGCGTCACTACACTTTTCGTGATCTTGATCGATTCAGCAATAAATTGGCTAATGGGCTTCTTGCGCAAGGTTTGGGGCCTGGGTCTCACGTCGCCATCTTGATGGAGAATTGCCCGGAACAAGTGCTTAGCTTTTTCGCACTTGGCAAGATCGGCGCCGTTGCAGTTCCTATCAATGCAGCAGTTCGAGGAGACCTGCTTCATTATTTTTTAGACCAATCGGATTCAACCGCCCTATTTGTAGAGGCGCGTTTCCTTGAGCGTGTTCTTGCGCTTGGACCGACCTTGGCGAAGACTGTTCGTCTGGTGGTAGTCGTTCCTGATAGCAGCCCACAGACGTCGATGGAACGCTACGGCGATTGGCATTGCGTCGATTTTTCTAGCTTGATGGTGTCCAGTGAAGAACCCCCACCTGTCGATGTGAGTTTCCGGGACATGGCCATGATCATGTACACCTCCGGCACGACTGGCCCCTCGAAAGGCTGCAGCTTTAGCCAAGTGCGCACTTTTTTGTGGGGCATGAGTCATGCCGAGGCACTTGGCTATCGGTGCACCGATATTTTCTACGTCTGTATGCCGCTGTTCCATGTCAGCGCGCTACTGGGCAGCGTCTACAACGCATTGACAAGCGGTGCATCCGTTGTACTTCAGCGTGGTTTCTCAGCGTCGCGCTTCTGGGATGATGTTCGCGATGCAGGTGCGACAGTCGCCAACATGCAAGGTTCAATGGCCAACATACTTTGGGGCCGACTGCCATCGCCGAATGACGGAAACCACAAACTCCGCATGTGTCAGGTTTCACCCTGCCCAGAGTTCGCTTTGGATTTTGAGGAGCGCTTCCGAATGCGATTCGTGTCGGGTTATGGCCTGACCGATTACAACTCGTCCCATGCGTTAACGTTGTCTGATCCGGTCTGGAAGCTGGGATCAGCGGGCCGTGTTCGCCGCGGCGTTGAGGCGAGGATCGTTGATGAGGATGATTTCGATGTGCCGACCAATCAGGTGGGCGAACTCATCCTGCGCGATAACAACCCATGGGGAGCCGGCGAGGGCTATTACAAGATGCCTGAGGCGTCGATGGCAAGCTTGCGTAACGGCTGGTTTCATACGGGAGACAATGCCCGTATTGACGAGGACGGGTACATGTGGTTTATCGGTCGTGGCAAGGACTCGATCCGGCGCCGTGGCGAAAACATTTCCGCCTTCGAGGTTGAGCAGGTCGTCAAGAAACACCCTGCCGTGATGGATGCGGCGGCCTTCCCAATCAGGTCGGAACTCGGTGAAGATGACGTGGCCATCGCGATCGTGCTGCGTTCCGGGCATTCACTTGGCGAAGTGGATCTGATTGAGTATTGTTCAGCCAACATGGCTTATTTCATGGTTCCCCGTTATGTTCGATGGGTTTCAGATCTGCCTCGTACGCTTAGCCACAAAGTACAGAAGTTCAAGCTCAGGGAAGAGAGCGAAGCGGATCGGGCATCTCTATGGGACCGAGATGCCGCTGGTGTCGTGCTGGGCCGCTGACCTTCGCCATGCATTTGTCTGGACATGTCTAGGCTGAAGCTTGACGTTGTTTATCTCCGTTGGGCAGGTGCTGCGCTGGGAGAACCGAGCATCAGTGCAATTGTTGACGCCACAACCTTCAAGGCTGGTGCAACTTTGCCGGCCAGTTTGTCGCGCGTCATTGAAGAGCGAACACCTCCGCAAGTGATCGCCATGACATGGGTGCCGTCAGGCGAAATAACAGGAACGCCCACGGCGTTGATGTCTTTATGGGAGCGCCCCAGATTAAAGACGTAGCCCGCTGTGCTGTACTCCGACTGGGCCGAGGTGATGTCTTTCTGGATCTCATCCCAGTATTCAGGATTCTCAGCCTTCAACAACTTCATCAGTGGGGCCCGCGTCTCTGTGTCGATGGCCGACAGGTAGGCTAAGCCCAGAGATGATTGGCCGATACTCAAACTGGAACCGATGTGCAAGTCGACCTTCACGATGTTGGGTGCTTCGCTGCGCTGCACGATGATCATGTGAGTGCCATGGCGTTCTGCGAGCGATACAGAGGCGTCAAATTCGTCAGCGAGTTGTTTGAGCAGTGGCAACGCGGCTTGCGCGATACCGTCATGCAGGACAGCCGCGTGCCCAAGCAATAAAACACCGGCCCCCACGCGCAGCCGATCGGGAGAGCGCCCTGGTGTGAGGCAGCCGTATTTGGACAGGGTGTAGCACAGGCGCCAGACCGTTGACTGGGCCATGCCCGTCATGCGAGCAATCTCCGTTGTTCCCAGTTCCTGCTTTTCGGGTGTGAAACAGCGCAGTATGTCCAAGCCGCGGCCTAAGGCTGTGACGAAATTCGGGTCTTTGTCCAATGGGCTCTTCCAAGAAAGCAAGAAAGCGCGAATGATGGGTTTGCACTCGTTGACAGCTATTTCATCGCCATCCATAATCAACCCGCTAGATAGATTTTTAATCCACCTGGCGGATTATATTGGGAATCGATAAGCATGGAACTGAACTGCACCCCGGACCTCGCCGAAATGCGTCCAACCATCCGTCACTTTGTGACTGAGCGCATGGAGCCCCTTGCGCGTGCCATTGATTCGACCGGGGTCATTCCAGAAAGTGTCATTGCGGAAATGCGCGATCAGGGCTATTTGGGGATGCGGCTGCCATCAGACGTTGGCGGCGGAGACTTCGATCTGTCGACCTACTGTCTGGTGATGGAGGAAATGGGGCGGTCGCACCGCGTCTTCACGTTGATGATGGATGCATCAAGCGGTCTGACTCCAAATGCAATCTCCAAATTCGGCAGCGCGGAGCAGCGCAACAAATACCTTCCCAAACTTGCGAATGGCATTTGGTCTGCGTCCTTCGGGTTAACCGAGCCAGACGCGGGATCGGATGCTGGCGCTTTACGCACAAAAGCCGAGAAGCGCGAAGGCGGATGGGTCATCAACGGCTTCAAGCACTACATCAGCGGGGCACACCGCGCGCGGGTGATCATGGTGCTGGCAGTCACGGATCCAAGCAAGCGCTCACGCGGAGGCATTACAGCTTTCCTGGTGGATAAAGATACGACTGGAATGAGCATCGATCGGATCGACAAAACCATGGGTTCTGATCCGATCCAGTTGTCGGAGATACGTTTGGAGGAATGCTTTGTCCCTGACGACGCCGTCTTAGGTGAGGTTGGGCAAGGCTTTCCTATCGCCATGAGTTCCCTGGTCAGTGGCCGCATGGGCGTTTCATCCGCATGCATAGGGACAGCAGATCGCTTGATCGAGATGGCGGTTGAGCATGCGAAGACGCGGCAGACTTTTGGAAAACCATTAGCCGAACGCCAAGCTATTCAATGGATGCTGGCTGATGCAGCGGTTGAACTCTCCTTGGCAAGGGCGCTGGCCTACGAGACTTTGCGCCGAATTGATGCGGGCGAGGACGTCGGCACGGCACCCAGCATGGTCAAGCTCTTTTGCTCCGAAATGGTAGGCCGTGTGGCCGACAGCGTGGTTCAAATTTTCGGTGGTGCGGGTTTGATCCGCGGTGTTCCTGTGGAACGCTTCTACCGAGACGTGCGTCACTATCGCATCGGCGAGGGCGCCTCCGAAGTTCAGCGCATGCTGATCGCCCGCGAACTCTTCAAGTAAACGTTTTACGAATTCCTTCAACTCGCTCAACCTTGGACATGTCATGACCTTCATCCTTGCTCAATTTGCTTCGTGCATCGTGCGAACGATCGGCGTCACAAGCCTTGCATTCATCTCGCTTCAAGCCTTAGCTCAAGATGTCTACCCGAACCGACCTGTCGTCGTCGTCAGTCCATGGGCGGCCGGCGGTCCTGCTGAGGCCATCATCCGTCCAATCGCGGAAAAGTTGACTCAACGTTTGGGCCAGCAATTTGTGGTTGACAGTAAGGGCGGCGCTAACGGCACCATTGGTGCCGCGGTGGTTGCACGCGCAAAGGCGGATGGTTACACACTTCTTTTTTCGCATGTTGGACCCATCGCTATCAGCCCTTCGTTGCCGAACAAGCCACCCTACGATCCAATCAAAGACTTTGCACCTATTACCCAAATCGCATCGGGTCCGACTGTCTTGGTCGTGCGTTCCGATTTCCCTGCAAAAAATCTTAAGGAGCTGGTCGAATTTGCCAAGAAAAATCCTGGCAAAGTTTCATACGGATCCGTAGGCATCGGCAGTACAACCCATCTGGCCGGCGCGACACTTGCGCGCATGACAGGCACCGAAATGATTCATGTTCCTTATCGCGGATCAGCCTTGATCAACACCGATATTTTGGGCGGTCAAATCACCTCCGGGTTTGTGAACGTCGCTGGCGTCATGGCCTTAATCAACGATGGCAAGTTGCGGCCTATTGCCGTGAGCACGATCAAGCGCAGCAGCGTGCTGCCCAATGTGCCGAGCGTCGCAGAAATGCTGCCTGGCTTCGAAGTGAATTCCTGGTACGGGTTGATGGCTCCGGCGAACACGCCACCTGCGGTCATCCAGAAACTGAACGCACAGGTGTTGGAAATCCTCAAGATGCCGGACATCGTCGCCCGCATGAAGGACAACGGCTTAGAGCCAGAAGGCACTTCTCCAGAGGTCACTGCCGCAGGCATCAAGGCCGACATTGCTCGTTGGGCTGTGGCCATCAAAGCTGCCGACATTAAGGAATGAACGCTTGAGCTTGCCGTCAAAATCTACTGTTACGACGCCGGCCCGTTCCGCGCGCATCAAACGCGGGTTTGTCAGCGTGGACGAAGGCCAAATCCATTACCGTGAAGCTGGCCAGACGACTGTCGCATCGCCCATGCCCTTGGTCATGCTCCACGCATCGCCGGGCTCAGCCAAGATGCTCGAGCCTTTGATTGGAGCTCTTGCACTGAAACGACGGGTTGTCGCCACGGACACACTCGGAAATGGTGATTCTTCTGCGCCCTTCGGCGAAGCCCCAGATATTTCATATTTTGCAGAGGCTCACCTGAGAGCGATGGACGCTTTAGCGATCGATCAATTCGATCTCTATGGCAGTCACACGGGTGCCAACATCGCGATTGAAATGGCGATCACCCACCCAAGGCGTGTCAATCGACTCATTCTTGATGGCGTATCGCTCTACAGCGATGCCGAGCGTGCAGACATGCTGGAGAACTATGCGCCGGACGTCAAGATTGATCTGACCGGAAGTCAGTTTCAGCATATCTGGCACTTCGTTCGCGACGTTTATCTTTTTTGGCCTTGGTACAAACGCGAGGCCTCTCACCGACGTGATCTGGGCCTGCCGACTGCTGATGAGCTCCATGACAAGGTGATCGAAGTGCTGAAGGCGACGCGCACATTTCCCAAGGTTTATCGTGCGGCCATCGGTTACGACAAAGCTCCTAGGCTGCCATTGGTCGGGGTTCCCACGCTGCTCGCGTGCGCCAGAACGGACATGTTCATGGCGTACTTCGAACGTGTTGGTGACCTGATGCCTGGCGCTGTCAGGCAGGTCACTGAGGGAATCGGTACTTTTAAACAGTTGAGCATTACTGCCCTGCAGTTTGAAGAATTTTTAGACGCTGGCATTCCACGAGGACACATCTGATGAGTAATTCCTATGACATCCAAGCCATCGATGCAGTGGTCAACATTTGGACGCCCGAAACACTGGCGATTCGTCCCAATAGGGATGCATTTTTTGGCGGGAAAATGAACGTGCGGGATGAGACGCTTAAAGGCGTCCCCCACGAGGAGATGCTGCGGCGCATGGATGCCGCAGGGATTGAAAGATCCTTTCTGGTTGCAAGCAAGGTCGGCCCCTGGATGCACAAAGCCAGTTACCACATTCCCTACGAGTTGGTGGCAGAGGCGGTCAATCGCTTTCCAGATCGCTTTTATGGCCTCGCCGGCCTAGACCCCACTGAGGGTATGGACGGTGTGCGATTGCTTGAAAAAGGTGTCAAGGAATATGGCTTCATCGGCGCTCACTTCTACCCGCACTGGTTCGAGCTGGCACCCGACCATGCAAAGTGGTATCCGTTCTACGCCAAGTGCGTTGAGCTGGGCATTCCTGTTCAACTTCAGGTTGGCCAGTCCATGTTGTACGACCCGAACCATCGTCTTCGAAGCGTTGGCCGTCCGATCACATTGGATGCGGTCGCCTGTGACTTCCCTGAGCTGAAGTTGATCGGTATCCATGTCGGCGTGCCATGGACAGAAGAAATGATCGCGATGGCGTGGAAGCACCCCAATGTATTCATTGGCACCGATGCCCATGCGCCGAAATATTGGCCTGAGTCGTTTATTCAATACATCAACACTTTCGGCCAAGACAAAGTCATCTTCGGTACCGACTTCCCGGTCTTGGATTTCGTCAAAACCCGTGAACAGGTTGAAGCGCTTGAGCTGCGACCTATACCCAAACGCAAGATGCTGCGAGACAACGCGTTGCGCATTTACGGCTTGGATGCGAACGGTAAAAAACGGGATAAAAATTGAAAGCGACCAACGACCCCGCACGCAACATTGCGGAGCAGTTGGCCCTTCATGCGAAACAGCGGCCGACCAAACCCGCCGTGACACATGGTCAAGTCACCTTGACTTATGCGGAGCTGGACTTGGCCGTTCGACAGAGGGCTGCCTGCCTTCAGGACCTTGGCGTTAAACCCGACTGTGTGGTTGGCATCGCATTGCAAGACTCCATCGAATACGTCATCATGCTTTTCGCCGTGGCGCGTGCGGGTGCCATCATTCTTCCGCTGGACTGCCGATGGAAAGAGTTTGAGAAACAACGCGTTGCGTCCCATTTCGAACCGGTGGCCGTGATGGTCGACCCCGGCGCAGCGTTTGAAGGCGTCCGCTGCATTGAAGTAGGTCCTGAATGGACCGCAACTGCCGTGCTGTCAAACCCGGACCGTGAATTCCCGGATGGGGATCGCGGACTGGCGATGTCCCTGTCCTCAGGTACCACAGGAAGACCCAAGGGCCCCTTGGTGTCTCACCAAAAGTTTCTCAATAGATTCTGGACCCACTGGGTCGATCTCGGGTTTGGTAGCCGCGAAACTTACATCAACGCCACGCCGATGTACTTTGGTGGTGGCAGGGCTTTCACCATGTCCACGCTTTACGCCGGTGGAACGGTCGTGCTATTCCCTCCTCCCTATGATCCCGCGGCGTTAGCAGCTGAGGTGGAACGTACGGGTTCGACCGTGATGTTCTTAGTTCCGACCCTGTTGCGCCGCTTGCTGTCATGGGATCAAACGTCTTTGGCCGCCTTGAAGCGACTCAATACCTTGGTCTCCTCTGGGTCGCCCCTCACCGCGTTGGAGAGAGTGCAAATTCGAGAGAACATCTGCCCCAACTTCATCGAGTATTACAGCTCGACCGAAGGTGGTGGCGTCAGCGTTTTGTCGCCTGACGATCAAAAGCATTTTGGAGATTCCGTCGGTCGTCCGGTCTTTGGTGTGGAGGTTCAAATCGTTGACGACGATCACGTTGTCCAAGCACTTGGAACCGTGGGGCGCATTCGATACAGGGGGCCGGCGGTTGCGGACGGCTTTTACCGCGATGCGGAGTCGAGCGTTGAAGCCTTCAAGGACGGCTGGTTCTATCCAGGTGACCTCGGTAACTTCAACGAAGAAGGTTTTTTATTTCTAAAGGGACGGTCCAAGGACATGATCATCCGCGGCGGCATCAACATCTACCCTGTGGAGATTGAAGCGACGCTGCTTAATCATGAAGCCGTGGCAGATGCGGCGGTCGTTGGATGGCCCTCAAAGGAGTTTGACGAAGAAGTCGCCGCCTTCGTGATTTTGAACAAGTCGATCGATGCTGAAGAGTTGAAGCTAGTTTGCAAAGCTAAGCTGGCACCGTACAAGGTACCGCGTCAGATATTCCTAGTCGAAGAACTCCCGCGTAATTCCTTGGGTAAGGTTCTGAAACCCGAACTTGTGAAACGTTTGCAGCCCCTTTGACGGGGTACGGGGAGTCCTAGGCGGCTCTTCTCATAAAGTGTTGGTACACCTTGGAAGTGCCCGCAGTGAACTGCTCACATGTGGGCCCGCCAAGTTGTGCGGCATCGACCCAACGTAACTTGATACGCGCAAGACACCTCGCTGACTGAAGGGCTGCTGCCGGTTTTGGCTGACATATGTTTGGGTTATTTCGACAATTCGCTCGCAGAAGTCTCGGCTAGGCTGTATTCAGTTGAAGCGGTGTCCTGATGAATTCATGAGGAATGGCGCATCATCGAGAGGAGTCCGCCATGCATGATTTAGACCTTCGAATCGCTAACCGCGCAGGTTTGCAGGCGCAAGACTTGCCTTGGCACAGTGTTGAGTCGGAAGTTCCTAAACGGTCGCGCTGGCCTTTCAGGGTGAAACACAAAGACCAGAACACGCTGCCTGATAACGATTCATCTGCAGCGCCGAATGACAAGCCGACATTCAATTTCACGACGTGACGTTCCGCTAGCTTGCGCTGTGTCAGCGCTAAGAGCGCGGTGTTTCTGCGTCGCAGAAAAACCGCCTTTTTGAGGCGGTTTTCTTGTTCAGCGAAGGCATGGCGCCAAGCTGCGACTTCAAATGCTTTTAGCCTTTCAGGCCGGCCGCATTGCGCAGCAAAGCCGCCTTGTCGGTACGTTCCCAAGTGAACTCAGGTTCATCGCGACCAAAGTGGCCGTAAGCCGCCGTCTTCTCGTAGATCGGACGCAGCAGATCGAGCATCTGGATGATGCCTTTTGGGCGCAAGTCAAAGTGTTCGTTGACCAAGGCAGCTATTTTTTCATCCGAAATAACGCCGGTGCCTTCGGTGTTCACCGTGATGTTCATCGGGCGCGCCACGCCAATCGCGTAAGCCACCTGAATCTGGCAGCGGGTGGCCAGACCCGACGCGACGATGTTTTTGGCGACGTAGCGTGCAGCGTAAGCGGCAGAGCGGTCAACCTTTGTGGGGTCTTTGCCGGAAAACGCGCCGCCGCCGTGCGGGCAGGCGCCACCGTAAGTGTCCACAATGATTTTGCGACCGGTCAGGCCGCAATCGCCCTGAGGACCGCCAATGACAAAACGACCGGTCGGGTTGACCAGGTATTTGGTGTCCTTGAGCCATTCTTTGGGTAGCACAGGCTTGATGATCTCTTCGATCACCGCTTCGATGAAGGCTGGTTTCATTTTGCTGCCGTCGCTCATCTCTGGGCTGTGCTGGCTTGACAACACGACGGTGTCGACGCTGTGGGGCTTCCCGTCGACGTAGCGCATGGTGACCTGGCTTTTGGCATCAGGTCGCAGGAAGGGTAGGCGGCCGTCTTTGCGCAACTGGGCTTGGCGTTCGACCAAGCGGTGTGCGTAATAAATCGGCGCGGGCATCAGTTCGGTGGTTTCGCTGCAAGCGAAGCCAAACATCAGGCCTTGGTCGCCTGCGCCGGTGTTCAGGTGGTCGTCGCTGGCGTGGTCGACGCCTTGGGCGATGTCGTTGCTTTGCTTGTCGTAGGCGACCAGCACGGCGCAGCCTTTGTAGTCGCTACCGTACTCGGTGTTGTCGTAGCCAATGCGCTTGATGGTGTCGCGCGCGACTTGGATGTAGTCGACATGCGCGTTGGTGGTGATTTCACCCGCCAGCACCACGAGACCGGTGTTGGTCAGCGTTTCAGCCGCCACGCGGGACAGCGGGTCTTGCTTGAAAATCGCGTCGAGAATAGCGTCTGAAATTTGGTCGGCAACCTTGTCGGGATGGCCCTCAGAGACGGATTCGGATGTGAAAAGATAATCGTTCGCCATTGCGTACACTCCATTGGGTTAGTTGGCGCGTTGCCAGCTTGAGTGCCTCGGCGAACGCTTTAGCAGAGATGTTTAACGTCGCCCTGCAAGTTGTTCTGTAACTCGGCGACCTGATAAGTATAAAGATAAAGCGGCCCTGATGTTTTTGTTGTTTCGTTTCTTCTCCCATTGGCCTTTGCGCATATTGCATGCCTTGGGCGCCGCCATGGGTTGGGCCGTGTGGTGGTTGAGCCCGCGTTACCGTGCCACTTTTCGGGCCAATGTGGCGCAAGCTGGCCTGCCTTTTGAGGCGGCCAGACCGGCCATTGCTGAAGCCGGCCGCTTTGTTGCAGAACTGCCTAAACTCTGGATGCGTCCGCACGATCAATCTTGTTTGGCGTTGGTGCTGGTCAGCGGTCAAGCGCATGCCGAAGCTGCTTTTGCGGAGGGCCATGGCGTGATATTTTTCGCACCGCACGCGGGCAGTTTCGAGTTGGCGCCGCAAGCGCTGGCCGAGCTCTATGGGCCGGTGACGGCCATGTACCGGCCAGCCCGGCAAGCTTGGTTGGCGCGCCTGATGCAGTCCAGCCGGCTTCGGCCGGGTCTGCTGGCCGTGCCCGCTAATTTGAGCGGAATCCGGCAAATGCACCGTGCCCTCAAGGGCAACGGCGCAGTGGCTCTGTTGACTGACCAAGTGCCGCCTGAAGGGCTGGGTGCGTGGTCTTCATTTTTTGGCAAACCTGCTTACACCATGACCTTGGCAGCGCGTTTGGCGTTGCAAAGTGGCGCGGTCATGTTGCCGGTGCGCACCTTGCGCTTGCCGCGCGGCCAAGGCTATTCGCTGGAGATTTTGCCGCCGATGGCTGGCCTGGACACCTCGCCACCGCCTGACTTGCAGCAGGCGGTGAGATTGGTGAATCAAGCCATCGAGGAACTGGTCTTGAGCCAGCCGGGTCAGTATTTGTGGGGCTATGCGCGCTACAAAAAACCGCGGCGTGAAACCTCCATGCCTGCGCCGAATCAGGCCACACCGGACACACCTGCCGGTGACAATGGCCAGGTAGAAAAAAATAATAAATGAGTATGAACGTCGGACTATTTCTCAGCACCCTCGTCACCCGTGCCGGCATTGCCTTCATGCGTGTACTTGCCCATTTTCCGTTGCCTGTTTTGCGAGCGATGGGGGCTGGGCTGGGCTGGTTGCTGTACTGGGTGGTGGTGTCACGTCGGCGTGTAGTGCTGACCAATTTGGCGCTGTGTTTTTCTGAGCTCAGCGACGCTGAGCGCAATACCTTGGCGCGGCAATCCTTTGTTTATTTTGCGCAGACATTTCTAGACCGCAGCTGGCTCTGGCACGGTCGCCCGGACGTGTTGGCCAAGCGACTGCATTTGCACGGCGCAGTGTATGAGTTCGATGGCCATGCGCCGACGATTGTCTTCAGCCCGCACTTTTACGGTCTGGACGCCGGCGCCACCGCCATCAACATGAACATTGACCGCGATTTCACGTCAATCTATTCGGAGCAGAGCAATCCGCTACTGGACCAGTGGATCAAGACCGGACGCCTGCGTTTTGGCCGGGTCAGGTTGTTTTTGCGCAACGAGGGTGTCAAGGCCAATGTCAGCGCCTTGCGTTCAGGCGAGGTGCTGTATTTGTTGCCTGACATGGACTTCAGCTTTGAGGGCACGGTGTTCGTGCCCTTCTTTGGCGTGCCGACAGCCACGGTGCCATCGATTCCGCGCTTTGCACGGCTTGGTCGCGCCAAAGTGATTTCAGTCGTGCCGCGGCTCACGCCCGAGGGTTATGACGTCGAGGTGATGCCGGCTTGGGAGAACTATCCTACTGGCGATATTGAGGCTGACACAGCTTTGGTGAACCAACACTTGGAGCGCTTCATCAAGACCATGCCAGCCCAATATTATTGGGTGCACAAGCGTTTCAAAACCCGGCCTGAAGGCTCGCCTTCAGTTTACTGATCGATTGATCGAAGTGTTACAGAGCTGGCTGCTCGGGCTCTGGCTTGACGGCCTTGCTTGGTGCATTTAGATTCGGCAGGCCTTCGGGATGGGCCCAGTTCCACAAGTGGAGAGCGACCTCATCGACGCCTTTGCGTTTGAGGGCCGAGAAGAGCTTCACATCGCCGCCGCCCGCTTGCAATTTCACAATCGACAGCACCTTGGCGGCTTCGGTTTTGTTGAGCTTGTCGGATTTGGTCAGCAGCACTAAAAACTTCAGGCCTTCAGCCACGCGGGGTCGTACCACGTCAAGCAAGACCTCATCCAACTCCGTTAAGCCGAGTCGGGGGTCGCACAGCAACACAATGCCGGTGAGGTTGCGGCGGGTTTGCAAATAGTTGGCCATCACTTGTTGCCAGCGGTACTTGGCCGCTTTGGGCACGGCCGCATAGCCGTACCCCGGCAAGTCGGCCAGCACGGCATCGGTGATGCCTTGCTTGCCCAGCGAAAAAAGGTTGATGCTCTGCGTGCGGCCCGGTGTTTTGGAGGCAAATGCCAGCCGGTGCTGCTGCGTCAAGGTGTTGATGCAGGTGGATTTTCCGGCATTGGAGCGGCCGACAAAGGCGATTTCAGGAAAGTCAAGTGCCGGTAAATGGTGCAACTCAGGTGCTGTGGTCAAGAATTTAGCCGTGTGCATCCAACCCATGGCGATTTTTTCAAAATCGATGGGCAGACCCGCGGTGGGGGAAGAAGCAGCGGGGGAGGTCATAGGCAAATTTCGGTGAAGGGCTGTTGGGTGGCTGAAGCCTCAAATGACTCGGTCACATCGACTGAAATAGTCTGCTGAGGTGTCTGAAAGATCAGAGTTTCAGCGTTGCCCGGATCGACTGCCCGGTTCGGCGGGGCGAAGCCATTGTAAAATCAGAAGCTGTCAGTTTTGTTGTGCCCCCTAATTAAAACGCCCCGATATGAAGCTCCTCGCTACTTATGTCCTCGCCGCCCTGTTGGTCGTGCCTGCTGTTTCGTCCTTTGCTGCAGAGGGTTCCACCCCGGCCGCAGTGACCAAACCCGATCTCGTCGCCGGTGAAGCCAAGTTCACTGCCATGTGCGTGGCCTGTCACGCCGCCGACGGCAATTCAGGCGTGCCGGCCTATCCCAAGCTGTCCCAGCAACACCCGGAATACTTGGTCAAGCAGCTGCGTGACTACAAGAGTGGCGCCCGTAAAAACGCCATCATGCAAGGTTTTGCCTCGCAGCTCAGCGGCGATGACATGAAAAACATCGCATTCTGGTTGGCCGAGAAGAAGATCAAGCCCGGCTTTGCCAAAGAAAAAGATCTGGTGGTCCTCGGCGAGCGTATTTACCGCGGCGGCGTGTCTGATCGCCAGATCGCTGCTTGCGCCGGTTGCCACAACCCCACCGGTGCTGGCAATCCCGCCCAGTACCCGCGTCTGGGTGGCCAGCATGCAGACTACACGGCAGCTCAATTGACTGCATTCCGTGACGGCGTGCGTACCAGCAGCTTGCCCATGACCCAAGTGGCTGCCAAGCTCAATGACCGTGAAATTCGTGCTGTGGCTGACTACATTGCCGGTCTGCGTTAAATCGCCGATTTTTCGGCGAGCTTCCTTTTTCCATGGAACCCTGAGCTGAAAAAACAGTCACAAGCAGGCGGGTCTTTCTCAGAAAGGCCCGCCTTTTTTATCGACGCTTCGTTTTTCATACGATCTGTCTCTTGTTCATTGGTTTTCATCGTTTTAACTTTTCATCGGCATGACAGTTTCCACCCAAGGCATTGAGCTTGACTCCGGTTCCCGCATATGGCGCAGCTTGGTCGAACTGCTGTCGTCGATGCGCTTTTCGATTTCTCTGCTGACGGTTATCTGCATCGCCTCAGTCATTGGTACCGTGCTCAAACAGCAAGAGCCTCTGAGCAATTACGTCAACCAGTTCGGTCCTTTTTGGGCGCAGGTGTTCAGCCTGGTGAGCCTCAACACGGTTTACAGCGCTTGGTGGTTTTTGCTCATCCTGACTTTTTTGGTCATCAGCACCAGCTTGTGCATCAGCCGTAACGCACCCAAGATTTTTTCAGAGCTGAACCAGTTCAAGGAAGATCTCCGCGAACAAAGCCTGAAGGCTTTTGGGCACCGCGCTGAAAACACTTTGGCTGAAGCCCCGGAAGCGGCAGCAAGGCGCATCGGCCAGACGTTGGTGCAAGGCGGCTGGCGCGTCAAACTTCAACAGCGAGACACCGGTTGGATGGTGGCGGCTAAAAAAGGCTCTCTCAACAAGCTTGGTTACATCGCTGCGCACAGCGCCATCGTGCTGGTTTGCATCGGCGGGCTGCTCGACGGCGACTTGATGGTGCGCGCACAAATGTGGTTCAGCGACAAGGTGGTTTTCTCTGGCGGCGGACTGATCGCTGACGTACCGCAACAGCACCGCTTGAGCGTGTCGAACCCGACCTTTCGCGGCAACTTGCTGGTGGCTGAAGGAACGCAGTCGAGTGTGGCGCTGCTGAACCAGCCCGGCGGCGTGCTATTGCAAGAATTACCTTTTTCGATTGAGCTGAAAAAGTTCATTGTCGAGTACTACTCCACCGGCATGCCCAAGCTGTTCGCCAGCGACATCGTGATCCACGACAAGGAAACAGGAGAGCAAATTCCAACACGGGTCGAGGTGAATCACCCGGCCAATCACAAGGGTGTCGAGATTTACCAGTCGAGCTTTGATGATGGCGGCTCCAGCGTGACCCTCAAGGCCATTCCGATGAATGCGGCCACCAAGCCCTTCGACATTCAGGGCACGATTGGCAGCTCCAGCAACCTCAGCAACGGGCCTGACAAACTCACGTTGGAATACACGGCGCTGCGCGTCATCAACGTTGAGAATTTTGGTAATGCCGGGCGTCAAGTGGGTGATTCAGGTTCTGGCGTCGATGTGCGCAAAGTTGATTTACGCCAAGCCATCGACAGCCGGCTGGGTGCTGCGAACAAGACGCGCACCAACAAAGAGTTGCGCAATGTGGGGCCTAGCGTCAGCTACAAGTTGCGTGACGGAGCCGGTCAAGCACGTGAATACCAAAATTACATGTTGCCGGTGCGCATGGATGACAACCCCGACAGCACCGCGGTGTTTTTACTGGGCGTGCGCGAAACACCGATCGATCCATTTCAGTACCTGCGCGTTCCTGCCGATCAGGAAGGCAGCATGAACACCTTCTTGGCCACCCGTGCGGCGCTGGCCGATGGGCGACAGCGTGATGAAGCGGTCAGGCGTTATGTGCGCCAGGCGATCGCTGCTGGCCGCCCGGACTTGGCCGCCCAACTGACGGCTTCGGCCTCGCGTGCGCTGGGGCTGTTTGCTGGCGCTGAATCAATCGCCCCGCGCACCGGCCCAACGGCGGCCGCCGCAGCCCAAACTGGCAAGCCAGTGGCGGGTCTGCAGGCCATCTCGGATTTCATGGAAATCAACGTGCCTGAAGCCGAGCGCAGTCGGGCAGGCGAGGTGCTGGTGCGAATCCTCAACGGGGTGCTGTTTGAATTGGTCGTCATGACGCGCGAACAAGCCAATCTGCCGCCTTTGGCGCGCGACGAGAAAACACAAAACTTCATGGCCCAAGCGGTGTTGAGTTTGAGCGATGCACACCACTATCCGGCACCCATGACGTTTGCGCTGAAGGACTTCACGCAGGTGCAGGCCAGCGTTTTTCAGGTGGCCCGTGCACCCGGTAAAAAAATTGTTTACCTAGGGTGCGCTTTTCTGATCGTCGGTATTTTTGCCATGCTCTATGTGCGTGAACGGCGGGTCTGGGTCTGGTTGTCGCCACGCCCGGACACGATGGACGATGACAACACAGCCAGCGTCAGTCATGCCACCATGGCGCTGTCGGCCAACCGCAAGACGATGGACGGCGACCAGGAATTTGAAATGTTGAAAACCCGACTCTTACAGGTGTCCCCATGAAAACCACCACGCTCAAGCGCAGCGGCGCCGATGACGGCTTCATCTTGAATGAAGGTTATTTCGCGCGTCGCAATTGGCTCGACTGGCTGTTCGCCGCACTTGTAGTGTGTGGCGGGCTGTTCGCATTTTTCCGCTATCAAGCCCACATGGACGTGTACGAAAAAGGGATCTTGCTGGGTGTTATTCCCGCAGCCATTGCCATGGGTTGGTTCTGGCGTCCACTGCGCGCCTTGATGTTGGTGGTGACGGTCGGCTCGCTGCTCGGCATCGTCTCGTATCAAGGCGAGCTGGCGCGTGCAGAGCAGGTTTTTTGGCTGAAGTATTTCCTCTCCAGCCAATCCGCTATTTTGTGGATGAGCGTGCTGTTTTTCATGGGCACTATTTTTTACTGGCTCGGCATGGTGGCGAGTCGCGGTGAAGGCGGCAACAGCGCCGCTTTCGAGTCGATGGGCTCCAAAATTGTCTGGGTCGCCATCGGTATGGCCTTGATTGGCACGATGGTGCGCTGGTATGAGGGCTATCTGATCGGGCCAGACATCGGCCATATCCCGGTCAGTAATTTGTATGAAGTGTTCGTCTTGTTTTCTTGGATGACGGCCGCCTTTTACATGTACTTTGAAGCCCAATACAAGACCCGCGCTCTGGGTGCTTTTGTGATGTTGGTGGTGAGTGCCGCAGTCGGTTTTCTGCTCTGGTACACAGTTGTCCGCGAAGCCCACGAAATTCAGCCGCTGGTGCCCGCTTTAAAAAGCTGGTGGATGAAACTGCATGTGCCCGCTAACTTCATTGGCTACGGCATGTTTGCGTTGGCCGCGATGGTCGCGCTGGCCTACCTGATCAAGCAGCAAGCCACAGAAAAGCGCTGGTACAAACTGACGCCGTTGTGGATGCTTGGTGTGGTGATCTGCTTTGTGCCGATTGTTTTTCGCAAGTCGGCAGCGGATGTCGGTGGCGGCAATTACTGGCTCGGTTACCTGTTTGTGTCAGGCTTGATTTCAGCCGGCATTTTGCTGGGTCGCCAGCGACTTGCCGAGCGGCTGCCCAGCTTTGAACTGCTCGACGACGTGATGTACAAAGCCATCGCTGTTGGTTTTGCCTTCTTCACCATCGCCACGGTGCTGGGCGCGTTGTGGGCCGCGGAAGCTTGGGGCGGCTATTGGAGCTGGGACCCGAAAGAAACCTGGGCCCTGATCGTTTGGCTCAACTACGCGGCTTGGTTGCACATGCGCCTCATGAAGGGCTTGCGCGGCACTGTGGCGGCTTGGTGGGCACTGGTCGGGCTGGCTGTGACCTCTTTCGCCTTCCTGGGCGTCAATATGTTTTTGTCGGGATTGCACAGCTACGGCGAACTGTGACGTCGAGAGGGTGGCTGATGCCGACCTGTTTTGTGAATTGAATCAACCATGACCATTCTCATCACCGGCGGTGCCGGCTTCATTGGCGGCAACTTTGTGCTCGACTGGCTGGCCCAGTCGGACGAGCCGGTCATCAACCTCGACAAACTCACCTACGCCGGTAACCCGGAAACCCTGGTCAGCCTGCAGGGCGATGCCCGCCACACCTTGGTGCAGGGCGACATCGCCGACAGCGCCTTGGTCGCCAGCCTGTTGGCGCAGCACCAGCCGCGCGCGGTGCTCAACTTTGCGGCTGAGTCGCATGTCGACCGTTCTATTCATGGGCCTGAAGACTTTATCCAGACCAATATCGTCGGCACTTTTCGCTTGCTTGAGTCTGTGCGGGCCTATTGGACTGAGCTGCCCGCAGACGCCAAGGCCGCGTTTCGCTTTTTGCATGTGTCGACCGATGAGGTGTATGGTTCTTTGAGCAAAGACGCACCGGCCTTCACCGAAGAGCACCGCTACGAGCCCAACAGCCCTTACAGCGCCAGCAAAGCCGCCAGCGACCATTTGGTGCGCTCCTGGCACCACACCTATGGCCTGCCGGTGCTCACCACCAACTGTTCTAACAACTACGGGCCGTATCACTTCCCTGAAAAGCTGATCCCGCTGATGATCGTCAACGCGCTGGCGGGCAAGGCCCTGCCGGTGTACGGCGACGGCATGCAGGTGCGTGACTGGCTATACGTCAAAGACCACTGCAGCGCCATCCGTGAGGTGCTGGCGCGCGGCCGCTTGGGTGAGGTTTACAACGTCGGTGGCTGGAACGAAAAGCCCAACATCGACATCGTCAACACCGTCTGCAGCCTGTTGGATGAAATGCGCCCCAAGGCCGACGGCCACAGCTACAGCACACAAATCACCTACGTCAAAGACCGGCCCGGCCACGACCGCCGCTACGCCATAGACGCCAGCAAGCTCCAGCGCGAACTCGGCTGGAAGCCAGCCGAAACCTTCGAGACCGGCATTCAAAAAACCATCGCCTGGTATCTGGATAACCCTGACTGGGTCGCCCACGTGCAAAGCGGCGCCTATCGGCAGTGGGTGCAAACGCAGTACGCCGGCAGTTCGAATTCCGTGTAATATGACGTTGTGTTATTACATTGAGAGTCGTAAATGTCCATCACAGCCAAACTTTTCATGAGCGGACGAAGCCAAGCCATCCGGCTACCGGCTAAATTGCGCCTGGATGCCAAAGAAGTTCGTATTGAGCAGGTTGGCAATGCCCTTTGGGTGCAGCCCGAGCCGACGGGCAGCCCGCAGACGATGGCTGAATGGTTGACGGATTTTTACGCCACCACCGAAGCCTTGCCAGAGGCCTTTCTGGCGGATCGCAACGACAGTCCGCCGCAAACGCGTGACTGGTCTTGAGTTCAGTCATCAGCCATGACGATGCGCCGGACCTTGGATACCAATATTTGCAGCTACGCGCTGCGACGCAGACCTGCCTCCATGGTCGAGCGTTTTGCCGGTCTCGACCGCGGACAGCTTTGGTTGTCTGCGATCGTGGCGGCAGAGCTGCGATTTGGGGCTGCCAAGCTGGCGTCTGTCAAGTTTTCGGCTGCTGTCGAAGCTTGGCTGGCCGGTTTTGACGTCCGTCCATGGCCGACAGAGGCCGCACATCACTATGCCGTTATTCGTGCGGCTCTTGAGCGCAGTGGACAACCGATTGGCGGCATGGACCTGATGATTGCTGCGCATGCCATGGCGGAAGACTCAGTGCTGGTCACCAACAATGCGCGTGAATTTTTATGCGTACCCGGTTTGGCCGTTGAAGAGTGGGCTTTAGACGCATGAAGATCCTCCTGCTCGGCAAAAACGGCCAAGTCGGCCAAGCGCTGCAGCGCACGCTGGCCCCTTTGGGTGAGCTGGTGGCGCTTGACCGGAATCAAGGCGGCGAAGGTCTTTGTGGCGACCTCGGTCAACCCGAAGCCCTGGCTGCGACGATCCGCCAACTGCGCCCCGACGTCATCGTCAACGCTGCCGCCTACACCGCTGTCGACAAAGCCGAGAGCGAGCCCGAGCAAGCCCGTCTTATCAATGCGAACGCCCCTGAAGTGCTGGCCCGCGAGGCTGAAGCCTTGGGTGCCTGGCTGATTCACTACAGCACCGACTACGTCTTCAACGGCAGCGGCAATGAGCCCTGGCAAGAAACAGATGCCACTGCGCCGCTCAATGTGTACGGTCAAACCAAGCTCGAAGGCGAGTTGCGTGTGCAGGCCGCTTGCACCCGACATTTGATTTTCAGGACCAGCTGGGTGTATGCCGCGCACGGCAGCAACTTCGCCAAGACCATGCTCAAGCTGGCCCAGGAGCGCGAGCGACTGACAGTGATCAACGACCAATGGGGTGCACCCACCGGCGCTGAGTTGATTGCCGGCGTGACTGCTACGGCAATTCAGAAGGTCTTTGAAAATAAAAGCCTGCAAACTTATCAAGATGCACTCGCCGGTCTCTACCACTTGGTCGCCGCCGGCGAAACCCACTGGCACGCCTACGCCAGTCACGTCATTCGCCAAGCCAAAATGCTGCGGCCCGACATGCCCTGGGCCGTGCAAGAGATCGTGCCCGTGCCGTCCACCGCCTTTGTCATCGCGGCCCAACGCCCGCATAATTCCCGTCTGAACACCGGCAAGCTACAAGCTGCGTTCGGCATCAGTCTGCCCGACTGGCAGCAAGGTGTTGACAGCATGTTGGCTGAAATTTTGACCCATAAAGACATATGACTCAACGCAAAGGCATCATCCTCGCTGGCGGTTCCGGCAGCCGGTTGCACCCGGCCACACTGGCCATGAGCAAGCAACTGCTGCCGGTCTACGACAAGCCGATGATTTATTACCCGCTCAGCACCCTGATGCTGGGCGGTGTGCAAGACGTGCTGATCATCAGCACGCCGCAAGACACTCCGCGTTTTGAGCAACTGCTGGGCGACGGCAGCCAGTGGGGCATGAACCTGCAGTACGCCGTACAGCCCAGCCCGGACGGTTTGGCACAAGCCTTCTTGATTGGTGAGAAGTTCCTGAACGGAGCCCCCAGCGCGCTGGTCCTGGGGGACAACATCTTTCATGGCCATGACTTCACGACCCTGCTCGCCGGTGCCAACGCGCAGACCGCAGGCGCCACTGTGTTTGCCTACCATGTGCAAGACCCTGAGCGCTACGGCGTGGTCGCCTTCAATGCCCAAGGCCAAGCCAGCAGCATTGAAGAAAAACCGCTCAAACCCCAAAGCAACTACGCGGTGACGGGCCTGTATTTTTATGACAGCCAGGTGGTTGACATCGCCAAGGCTGTCAAGCCGAGTGCCCGCGGCGAGTTGGAGATCACCGCTGTCAACCAAGCGTATCTGGATCAGGGCCAGCTCAACGTGCAGATCATGCAGCGCGGTTACGCC
Organism: Comamonadaceae bacterium; assembly: GCA_947374505.1. Taxonomy (GTDB): domain Bacteria; phylum Pseudomonadota; class Gammaproteobacteria; order Burkholderiales; family Burkholderiaceae_C; genus Polaromonas. The sequence continues at coordinate 29,673 of CANCCE010000001.1, forward strand.
TGGCTAGACACCGGCACCCACGACAGCCTGCTCGATGCAGGCCAGTTCATCGCCACCCTGGAGCGCCGGCAGGGCCTGAAGATCGCCTGCCTCGAAGAAATCGCTTGGCGCAACGGCTTCATCACCGCCGAGCAATTCGAAAAGTTAGCCCAGCCTTTGTCTAAAAATGGCTACGGACAATACATGCTGCGCTTGTTGAAAGAAGATAAGCCTGTGATCGGCGGCTCCATATGAAAGCCACCCTCACAGCCATCCCCGGCGTGCTCATCATCGAACCCAAAGTGTTCGGCGACGCGCGCGGTTTCTTCTTTGAAAGCTTCAACCAAAAGGCCTTCAACGAAGCCACCGGTACTGACCACCAGTTCGTTCAAGACAACCATAGCCGTAGCGCCAAGGGTGTCTTGCGCGGTCTGCACTACCAAGTTAACCAGCCGCAGGGCAAGTTGGTCCGCGTGGTGCGCGGCTCAGTATTTGACGTGGCCGTCGACATTCGACCCGAGTCATCGACGTTCGGCCAATGGGTTGGCGTTGAACTCACTGAAGACAACCACAAACAACTCTGGGTCCCGCCCGGTTTGGCGCATGGGTTTATGGTGCTGAGCGACAGTGCCGACTTTGTGTATAAAACCACTGATTACTACGCGCCGGAGTTTGAGCGTTGTATTGCTTGGAATGATCGCGTCATTGGCATCAAATGGCCAATGGATATCGTGCCAAAACTCTCCGCCAAGGACACACAGGGTCAGTCTTTGGAACAGGCGCTTGCTCTTGCATAACGCGCCTGAGTTGCTAGTCATGACGCATACCCAGATGAAGGGCAACCTGATCGACGGCCGTCACTGGTTTGAAGTTCTAGTTTGATGGCCATGATAAAAATGGTCGGAATTAGATTAAGTCGCCTTCAGGTGTGTGCGGGTTTTTCAATATTTTTAAATGCATTATTTTATATAATGTTGCTTTTAAAATATGGCGTAACAAGAGAGGCCGACAATTTCTTGTACTTAATGACGGCTTTGAGTTTTTTAATTATATTCCCTCAGGTATTCTGGGGGGCTTTTTTGCCACATTATGTGAATGGGCGGCAGAGTGATAGATTTAATATAATTAAATTTATTTTAAAAGTTACATTTATTTTTGGAATTATCAGTATAGCCGTCTTGAATGTGCTGCATTACTTATTTGATGTAGTAAATATATTTACAGCGTCAATATTCTGTTATCTGTTGGCGCTGCAGGCTTTAAATGAGGCGCTCAAAAAAATTAGTATAGCTGAGCAGAAAATAGAAAGTACGTACCTGGCAGATATTGTGAATTGGATGGTTGTATTGGTCGTACTTTATTTTGCATCAGGAAATTTTGATCCCTTGTATTCATTGTTGGTTGGGTGCGGTGCATCTATTTCATATATTATTTTTGTCATGCGCGAAGATTTTGTAAGTTATTCGACGGCAGTCGGTGATCAATATCCTATTTTTATAAAAGAATCATTTGTATTAAAAACGGGTGCCTTCTTGTATCTTCTGAAAGATACTTTTATTGCATCGATTTTAGTGGCTGGTGGCGTGGGGTTGTATGCGACCTATTCGTATGCCAGTAAGGCCGTTACGATGGTCTTCCTATCAATAGTGACGCCATACATTGAACGGGAAGGAAACATGCCGGGTATTGAGAATAAGTATCCTGATGGTCGTCGTTTTATGCTTGAAGTTCTGAAAGGTGTTTCGCTGCCGTACATCTTAATACATGCAGCCATCATTTTATTTCTCGCTTTATCTTTGCATTTTAATTTTCATCTGTATTTTAATTTAAATTATGATCATGTCATTATTTTTTATCTAATCCTGGTCCCTCTTTCTTTGGTCTATGTCTGTGAGCATTCATTGAATAAGTACAGTCAAGTCACTCGAAATTTTAGAGTATTGACTTATGCGAATGCTATCTGTTTTGCCTCTTATTTTTGTATGTGGTTGATATCGCAGAAGTATGGATTCTATTGGTCATATTTGTTTGCCTTAATGTATGTGGTACACATGATCATAGTTTATGTGTACTTAAATAGGGGCGCGAGAGATGTAAAGAAAGAGTTGAAAGGTGTGATTTGATGCCCTACTTGGAGTTGGATGATATTATTTTTAACATTCAGAAATTTGGCGGTGTCACTACATACTGGCGGGAGTTGACATCTCGTTTGCCCACATTTGTTCCGGGTGAAATAATTCATAGCTCCGGAAATAAATTGATGAGGGTTTACTCTCCGAAATCTTCGGCTAAAGTCTTCCATTCAAGTCATTTTCGTGTGACCTCGAGTCGTGGTGTAAAAAATGTCACTACTATTTACGACCTGATCTATGAAAAGAAGATGGCAGGCGGGCGCGGCCGACTATTGAATTTGTATGAGAGAAAAAAATCAGTGAAATATGCTGATGCCATAGTGTGTATTTCTGAGTCGACGCGACGAGATTTCTATGAGTATTACGGGAATTTAATAGGATCAAAGCCGGTCCATGTGATCCATCTGGGTTGTAACTTTTCGCCTTTAAAGTCGTTAGGGCAAGAGTCTTTAGTTAGACGCTCCGATTTTTTAAAAATGAGGTTGAGTGAAGGTCAATTCTTTTTATACGTCGGCGGCCGATCGGGGTATAAAAATTTTGATTTATTGCTAAAAGCATTTGTCGCTGGAAATTTTTCCAGTCAAGGTTTTTCTCTTATTTGTACCGGTGCTCAATTTACTGATCATGAGCTCGAACAGATTAATAATTTGAAGTTGGAAAAAGCGATTTTTTCGATTGGACTTATCGACGAAGCGACCCTTGGGGGGCTCTATAGTGTGGCCAGGGCCTTGGTTTATCCATCGATTTACGAGGGTTTTGGTCTGCCACCACTAGAGGCGATGGCCATGGGTTGCCCGGTTATTTGTGCCAACGCTTCTTCCCTCCCGGAAGTCGTGGGGACGAGCGGAATTCTGGTAGATCCGTATTCGGTCGAAGAACTTGCGGAGGCCATGAGTGCAGTGCTTTTAGAAAGCGTGAGAGCGAAATTTTCTAAAGCGGGTGTTGAGCGGGCCAAAGCGTTTGACTGGAATGAGTCAGCTTCACGACATGCCAAAGTGTATGAATCCTTAGCGCCGTTTTGATTATTCATTGAGGATGTGTATGAGTCTTATGGTTCTTGTGACAGGCGGGGCTGGATTTATCGGGCAAGGGCTGACGCGTGCGTTGTTGGGCCAGGGCGCCCGTGTTCGGGTGCTTGACAGTTTCAGTCCGCAGATCCACACGACGGAGGCTTTACCGGCGGATCTCGCGGCTCACGTTGAATTGATCAAAGCGGATGTTCGCGACCGTGATGCGATGCGGCGGGCATTGACTGACGTCGACAGCGTTGTGCATTTAGCCGCGGAGACCGGCACAGGTCAATCAATGTATGAGATTGAGCGTTATTTCAGCGTCAATGTGCAAGGTACCGCCACGATGCTCGATTTACTTCAGAACGACGATTGTGGAAAATCTGTAGCTCGCGTTGTGGTCGCTTCGAGCCGTGCGGTTTATGGGGAGGGTGCTTACCGGTGCGCGGCGCACGGCATGGTCTTTCCTGAGCAACGTAGTCGTACGACCATGTCGCAAGGCCAGTTTGAACCCGTGTGTATGCATTGCGGGTCGACCCTGAGCTTATTGGCGACTCCGGAGCTGGCGCCTTTTCGTCCGATGTCGATGTACGGTTTGACCAAACAAGTGCAGGAGCAGGCGGTTTTGTTGTTTGCACAGACGCGGGGTATCAATGGCTTTGCTTTGCGATATCAAAATGTCTACGGACCAGGTCAGTCGCTTAAGAACCCCTACACGGGCATCTTGGCCGTTTTCTCCAACTTGGCTCGTCAAAACCAAGCCATCGAAATTTATGAAGATGGTCTGGAATCCAGAGACTTTGTGTATATCGATGATGTGGTTGAAGCCACAGTGCGAGGTGTCAACTATCAGGGGCAATTTGTCGGTGCTTTGAACGTCGGGTCCGGTGTGGCGACAAGTGTGTTGACGGTGGCTCAAGAGATCAAAGCTTTTTTCGAGAGCGAGAGCACTATTGGCGTCACCGGAGCATTTCGAATGGGCGACATTCGACACAATATTGCCGATGTGACCCAGCTTGAGCGGGTGTTGGGCTTTGTGCCCGGCGTCCCTTTTCAGCAGGGCTTGGGAAAATTTTTGGGCTGGGCTGCGGAGCAGGCACCCGAAGACAAAGCAGCTTATTGGCGTTCAGTGAATGAACTCGCCGGACGAGGTCTGATGGGCCGGGCAGCGACTCCATGAGCTTCGATGTCAAGATGACCAAGGCCGAAGACTTCCGTCTCTTGTCCTATTTGGCTTCAGATCTGAGACGATCACGGGTCTTGCTGCATGGGCCGTCAGACGGTATGTCTGGACTGCGTTTGTGGCTAGGCGCACTGTCCCCGAGGTTCATGCCTGTGCTGCTGTGCCGGCTTGCGCATGGCATGTATCGATGGAAATTGGCACCCTTGGCCAAGTTGGTGTCGATGTTGAATTTTTTCTTGTTCGGGATTGAAATTGCGGTGCGCTGCCCAATTGGCCGGGGTTTATTTTTGCCGCATACCCAGGGCACTGTGATCGGCGCCTGGTCTATTGGCGAGAACGTCACCATTTTTCAAGGCGTCACGCTCGGCGCCAAAGAGCTTGATTTTTCCTACCTCGAATCGTCCCGACCCATCGTCGAAGATGGCGTGACCATCGGCTCAGGTGCCAAGGTCTTAGGTGGGTTAACGTTGGGTGCTAGTGCACGTATCGGCGCCAACGCTGTCGTGCTGAATGACATCGCGCCGGGTGTGCTTGCCGTGGGCATTCCGGCAAAAGTGGTTGAGCGCAGAGATGCTAATCATGGAGCCTAATCAGGGCCAAAACTCACTTCGTGGGCATGTCCTGCTGGTGTCCCCGAACACGTTTTCCTACCATCTCTCAATCGCGGAGACGCTGCGCTCAATGGGTTACGCGGTGACTTGGTGGGACGATCGTGCGAAGAGTTCGACTTGGTACAAACTAGCCATCCGTTTGTTCCCTTCCATCACAGTCCACTGGTCAGATCACTCGTACCTTGAGCGATTACGTCAGTTGAATCCGACATCAATAAGCCATGTTTTGGTGGTCAAAGGTGAGGGTCTCTCGAGACAGGTTGTGTCAGAGATGCGAAAGACTTTGACGAGCGCCAGCTTCGGACTTTATCTTTGGGATGGTGTCGCAAACGTCAAGGGTGTGTCAAATATCTTGCAGGCTTTTGATTCGGTTGCGACTTTCGATCCTGTGGATGCCAAAACCTTTGGTTGGACTTTCAGGCCCTTATTTGGCCGTCATATCTCAGCGGTTAAAAAAACGCCGGAACCGGTTACTTTTGATTGGTGCTTCATCGGTACCGTTCACTCTGATCGTCATCTTGTCATTCATCGATTGAGGCAACGTTACGGCCAGCAGGCACGATGTTTTGTCTTTGCTTACTTTCCAAGTCCCTTGATGCTTTTTGTGCGTCGGCTGACGGACTGGACGCTGTGGCTTGCCCCCAAGGGCACACTGTCGACGCAAGCCATGCCGGCCGCAGAGGTGGCTCAGATCGTAGAAAGCGCCAGGTCCGTATTGGACGTTGAGCATCCGCGTCAGCGTGGTTTAACCATGCGAACGATTGAAACGTTGTTGGCTGAAAAGAAACTCATGACCACCAATCAATATATGTTGGAGAGCACACTTTTTGACCCGTCGCGAGTGGTTGTGATCAACCGGGCCAAGCCTGAAATTCCAGCCAACTTTCTCGATACGCCATTCGTTACCATTTCCGAGTCGCTCAAGAACTACTATTCATGCGAAGGATGGGCTGCAGAACTTCTTGCGCTTCAGGATGCTGCAAACAATAGCAGGGTGAAACTTGGATCGAAAAATTCAACAGGCAGTGAATGAAAAGACTATTTGATGTCCTGTTGGCCTTGGCTGCGGCTCTGATCTTGTTACTGCCCGTGCTGCTGGTGGCGATTGCCGTCCGCTTGACTTCTAAAGGGCCCGCCCTGTATTGGTCTGACCGGGTCGGCCGCAACAATGTGATTTTCAAAATGCCGAAGTTTCGGAGCATGCGTGTCGGCACGCCGGCGGTGGCCACCCATCTGCTGACAGATGCGCAATCGCACCTGACGCCTATTGGGTCTTTTTTACGCAAAAGTAGCTTGGACGAATTACCGCAATTGTGGAGCATTCTGGCGGGGGAAATGAGCTTTGTGGGGCCGCGTCCGGCACTCTTTAATCAACATGACTTGATGGCTTTGCGCACAGAGTTTGGCGTGCATACCTTGTTGCCTGGGCTGACGGGTTGGGCGCAAGTCAATGGCCGCGATGAACTGCCCATACCCGAAAAGGTAAAACTCGATGTGGCCTACTTGCAGTGCCAATCACTGTGGTTTGACATATGCATTTTGTGGCTGACATTCGTCAAGGTGTTGAGGCGGGATGGGGTGTCACATTGATTTCAAATCGTCTTGATGATCAAGACATAAGCAAGTAAAGCTAGTTTTCAAAAAATGTACGTATCAATTTTGGCCTGGCCGCGCGCCGTTAAGCGATTGACCGTGATGGCCTTAGACATTTTTTTGTCCCTGGCTGCTACCTGGTTGGCCTATACCCTGCGGCTAGATGCCTTCAATTGGCCTCAAGGCGCTCAGTGGTGGGTCTACGGATTAGCACCCGCATTGGCATTGCCGGTGTTTATTCGCTTTGGTTTGTACCGTGCCATATTCCGCTACACCGGTCAGGCGGCTCTGACGGCCACGGCCAAAGCGGTGGGCGTCTATGGCGTGATGTTGCTGGCCGTGTTGTTACTCGCCGCTTGGCCCGGTGTGCCGCGCAGCTTGGGTGTCTTGCAGCCCTTGCTCTTTTTAATATTGGTGGGGGCCAGTCGGGCGGCAGCACGTTTTTGGTTGTCAGACCAAGCGCAACGCCTACAGCCGCGTGGCCGATTGCTGATTTATGGTGCTGGCACGGCAGGGGTGCAAACAGCGGCGGCCATGGGTATCTCCGGGCAGTTCAAACTATTGGGGTTCATTGATGACGACCCGTACAAGGTCGGGCGCAGCATCAATGGCGTGCGGGTCTATGCGCCAACTGACGCAACAGCGTTGGTCTTGAAAATGGCTGTGACCGATATCTTGCTGGCCTTGCCCAGCGCCACGCGCGGCCGTCGAAAAAACATCATTGAAGCCTTGCGCCCATTGCCCGTGCATATTCGAACCTTGCCGGCCTTGGGCGATTTGGCCAGCGGTCGCGTCACCGTACAAGATTTTAAAGACCTGGATATTGAGGAACTGCTGGGTCGCGACGCGGTGCCACCGAATACTGAATTATTGGCGCGTAACCTGGCGGGTAAGGTGGTCTTGGTGAGCGGGGCGGGCGGCAGTATTGGCAGCGAGTTGTGCAGGCAGATTTTGGCTGAAAAGCCGCGTCAGTTATTACTGCTGGACCACAACGAGTTTGGGCTTTACAGCATTCATCAAGAGTTAGAGGTACTCTGTCTCGCCGGCGGCTTGGCCGTCGATTTATGTCCCTTGCTGGGCAGTGTGGCGCATGCGCACCGATTGCAAGATATTTGCAATGCATACCGACCCCATGTGGTTTACCACGCTGCAGCCTACAAACATGTACCGCTGGTTGAAAGTAATCCTGCCGAGGGAATTTTTAATAATGTTTTCGGGACGCTGAATATGGCTCTGGCAGCACGGGACTGTGGTGCCTCGCATTTTGTGTTGGTGTCTACTGACAAAGCCGTCCGACCGACCAACGTCATGGGCGCCACCAAGCGCATGGCCGAGTTGGTGCTGCAAAGCTTAGCCCATCAATCAGGTCAAGCCGCCACGACGTTTTGCATGGTTCGCTTCGGCAATGTGCTGGGTTCTAGCGGCAGCGTGGTACCGCTGTTTCGACGGCAATTGGCTCAGGGCGGGCCGCTGACAGTGACGCATGCTGACGTGACGCGTTACTTCATGACTATTCCAGAGGCCGCGCAGTTGGTACTGCAAGCCGGAGCCATGGCGACCGGTGGCGATGTATTTGTCCTCGACATGGGTGAGCCGGTGAACATACTCGATCTTGCCCATCGCATGGTTGAGTTGTCCGGCCTGCGTGTGCGCAACACCACGCAACCCGATGGGGATATCGAGATTGTGGTGACAGGTTTACGACCAGGGGAAAAACTCTACGAAGAGTTACTCATCGGTGACAATCCGACCTCCACCGCCCATCCGCGCATCATGAAAGCACATGAAGATTATTTGAGTTGGGATGACCTGATGGTGCAACTCAGTGCACTCAAGAAAGCCGCGTCGACTGGGGACGTCGAATCGATGAAGGCGGTATTGACAGTTTGTGTACTGGGGTATGGGTCAGCCATGGTGCAAGATGGATTGGTGATAGAACAGTAGTTGCATCAAAAGTCCTTGATAATTTATAGTATGGGTGCATTTAATTAACCCCTACAGGAAAAAACATGAGCAATTTGATTGATATTCAAAGCCAAATTGAAAAACTCCAAAAGCAGGCCAGTGACATCAAGACCCGTGAATTCGGCAAGACTGTTCAAGAGATACTCGCCAAAATGCACGCGTTTGGTATCACCGTCAAGGATTTACAGCCGGGTAAACGTCGAAGTGCCAAGGGCAAGCCTGGCGTCAAGACCGCTAAAGCCGCAACTACAGGCAAGCGCAAACCAGCTGCCGGCCAAAGTGGTCAAGTGGTCGCAGCCAAATACCGTGGCCCGAACGGTGAAACTTGGAGCGGTCGTGGTTTGGCGCCACGCTGGTTGTCGGCCTTGATCGCCAGTGGTCGCTCCAAAGAAGACTTCGCTATCAAAGCGCCATAAGCAGAAAAGATAAAAAGAAAAGGTGCCCTTGCGCGGGGCCCTTGGTACAGGTCATCAGCAGTGCGGCACAATTCAAGCTCAACGCATTGAACAACGCATGAACCAACCCACTGACCGGAACCTCATGACCGATCCCGACCTTTCCCACGTTGGCCCGCGCGACAAGGCTGAAATCCTGGCGCAGGCGCTGCCCTACATTCGCCAGTTTCATGGCAAAACGCTGGTCATCAAATACGGTGGCAACGCCATGACGGACCCTGCCTTGCAGGCTGACTTTGCAGAAGACGTGGTGCTGCTCAAGCTGGTCGGCATGAACCCGGTGGTGGTGCACGGCGGTGGACCGCAGATTGAAACTGCGCTCAACCGCTTGGGCAAAAAAGGCGAGTTCATTCAGGGCATGCGTGTCACCGATGAAGAAACCATGGAAGTCGTCGAGTGGGTGCTGGCCGGCCAGGTGCAGCAAGACATCGTCGGCCTGATCAATCAGGCCGGTGGCAAAGCGGTCGGTTTGACGGGCCGCGACGGCGGCATGATCCGTGCACAAAAACTTCAGATGAGCGACCGTGACGATCCGACCAAGGTGCACGACATCGGCTTTGTCGGCGACATCCTGTCGATTGACCCGAGCGTCGTCAAGGCATTGCAAGACGACCAGTTCATCCCGGTCATCAGCCCGATTGGTTTTGGCGAAAACAACGAAAGCTACAACATCAACGCAGACGTCGTCGCAGGTAAGTTAGCGATTGTGCTTCAGGCTGAAAAGCTGGTGCTGCTGACCAACACGCCTGGCGTCCTCGACAAAGCCGGGAATCTATTGACCGATTTGTCGGCCCGTGAGATTGACGAGTTGTTTGCCGATGGCACGATTTCTGGCGGCATGTTGCCCAAGATTGAAGGCGCGCTGGACGCGGCCAAGAGCGGCGTGAATTCCGTGCACATCATCGACGGCCGTGTGCCGCACGCCATGCTGCTCGAGATCCTGACCGACCAAGCCTACGGCACCATGATCCGCTCACATTAAATTCAAGCAGTCCATGGCCGACATTGACGAGATCCCCCCACGTAAGCGCCCCAAGCCAGGCGAACGGCGCGTGCAAATTTTGCAGGCCTTGGCTGGCATGCTGGAGCAGCCCGGTGCTGAACGCATCACCACCTCAGCGCTGGCGGCCCGGCTCGACGTCAGCGAGGCTGCGCTGTACCGTCACTTCGCCAGCAAGGCGCAAATGTTTGAAGGGCTCATCGAGTTCATCGAACAGTCCGTCTTCACGCTGGTGAATCAAATCATTGAGCGCGAAACCGATCCGGCCACGCGCGTTCGTAAGCTGGTGACCATGGTTTTGCAGTTCGCCGAAAAAAATCCGGGCATGACGCGCGTCATGGCCGGTGACGCGCTGGTGTTTGAAAACGAGCGTCTGCAAGAACGCATGAATCAGTTCTTTGACAAGCTGGAAAGCACCATCAAACAAAGCCTGCGCGAAGCTGCCACTTCAGACAACGCCGCTGCCCCCACGGTCGACGCGCAAGTGCGTGGCTCTGTCGTCACCGCCTTGATGATCGGTCGTCTGCAGCGCTTTTCACGCTCAGGTTTTAAGCGCCTGCCCTCAGAGCATCTTGAAGCAAGTCTGGCGCTGGTGTTGCGCTAAGCCAAGCCGCTTATCGTTTATTTTTCGTTAGTCAAAAAGTAGAGGAAAGAGACATGAAACTCGTTCGTTATGGCAACCCCGGCAAAGAAAAGCCAGGTCTGATCGATGCCGATGGGAAACTGCGTGACCTGAGCGGCGTCATCAAAGACATCGGTCCTGAGCAACTCAGTGATGCGGCGATGGCCAAGTTGCGCCGCCTGAAAACCGCCAACCTGCCACTGGTGCGTGGCAAGCCGCGCATCGGTTGCCCGGTCACGGGTGTGGGCAAATTTGTCGCCATCGGTCTGAATTACGCCGACCACGCCGCAGAGGCGGGCATGCCGATTCCGAAAGAGCCAATTGTTTTCATGAAGGTGCCTTCTTGCATCCAAGGTCCTAATGATCCGGTCATGCTGCCCAAGAATTCGGTCAAGACCGACTGGGAAGTCGAGCTCGGCATTGTCATCGGCACGCGCGCACGCTACGTGTCTCAAAAAGACGCGCTGAATTTTGTTGCCGGTTACTGCACCATCAACGACGTCAGCGAACGCGAATTCCAGATCGAGCGCGGCGGCACATGGGACAAGGGCAAGTGCTGCGACACCTTTGGCCCAATCGGCCCTTGGCTGGTCACGCGCGACGACGTGCCGAACCCGCAAAAGCTGGACATGTGGTTAGAGGTTAACGGTAAGCGCATGCAAACCGGTTCGACCAAGACCATGATTTTCAGTGCCGCCAAGATCGTCAGCTACGTCAGCCAGTTCATGACGCTCGAGCCCGGCGATGTCATTTGCACCGGCACGCCTCCCGGCGTTGGCATGGGCATGAAGCCGCCGACGTTTCTGAAGAAGGGCGACGTCGTGACCCTCGGCATCACCGGCTTGGGCCAACAAAGCCAGACCATCGTGCCGTTCAAACTCTGATCGTCATTGATGCTCAGCAAAAGGCTCGCTTCGGCGGGCTTTTTTGTGGCCGTTCAATAGTGCAAAATAGAACGGTCGTTCTATTTTTTGGAAATCACTATGCCGGTCAGTCGCAGCCAGTCCAAGCTCAAGGCACAGCCACAGCCACAGCCACAGCCACAGCCTAAGAGCCCGCTCACGAGTCTACAAAAAGGCCGGCAGACCAAAGCCGCCATTGTGGACACTGCCCTTGGCTTGGCAGCACAGATCGGTTTGGAAGGTCTGAGCATCGGTGCCGTGTCGGACGCAATGCAGATGAGCAAGTCAGGCGTTTTCGCTCACTTTGGGTCGCGTGAAGAGTTGCAGCTATCGGTCGTCCGCGAATACTTCAGGCGCTTTGATGAAGAGGTTTTCAAGCCCGCACTGATCGAGCCGCAGGGCTTGCCGCGCGTGCGTGCGTTGTTTGCCAACTGGATGCAGCGGGTCGCGGTGGAGCTCAAGTCGGGCTGCATATTTATCAGTGGTGCGGTTGAGTTTGACGACCGACCCGGACCCGTGCGCGATGCGTTGGCGACAGCAGTACAAACCTGGATGGGCGCTATGCGCCGGTCTGTGGTGTTGGCCCGCGACGCTGGTCACTTACGGGCAGATGCTGACGCGCATCAAATCGTTTTTGAAATTCACGGGCTGATCCTGGCCCTGCATTACGAGGCACGTTTTCTAAAAACACCCGGCTCTATCCAGCGTGCGTTACTGGCCTTCGACGAGATATTGGCGCGTTACGGCAGCACTTAAAGTTCCGATTCATCCCCAACCCCTTACACAGGAAATCAACATGCCCCAGTACAACCCACCCTTGCGTGACATGCAGTTTGTCATGCACGAAGTGCTCAAACTCACCGACGAATTCAAGGCCATGCCGCAACACGCCGAGGTCGATGCCGAAACGATCAATGCCGTGCTGGAAGAAGCCGGTAAGTTTGCTGCGGAAGTGACTTTTCCGCTCAACATCAGTGGCGACACCGAAGGCTGTCAGCTCGATATCAGCACGCACGAAGTGACGGTGCCGGCTGGTTTTAAGCCGGCTTACCAGCAGTACGTGGCGGGCGGTTGGGCGGCTTTGTCGTGCGACCCTGCGTACGGCGGCCAGGGCTTGCCCTTCGCCTTGAACCAGTGCCTGTACGAAATGCTCAACTCCGCCAATCAGGCATGGGCCATGTACCCGGGGCTGTCGCATGGTGCCTACGAAGCGCTGCACGCCCACGGCACTGAGGCGCAAAAAAAACTTTACCTGCCCAAGCTCACCAGCGGCGAATGGACCGGCACCATGTGCTTGACCGAAGCGCACTGCGGCACTGACCTCGGCCTCTTGCGCACCAAAGCCGAACCACAGCCGGACGGCAGCTACGCGCTCACCGGCAACAAGATTTTCATCAGCGCGGGCGAGCATGACATGGCGGCCAACATCGTGCACCTGGTGTTGGCGCGCCTGCCTGATGCGCCCGCAGGCAGCAAAGGCATCAGCCTGTTTGCGGTGCCCAAGTTCAACATCAACGCGGATGGCTCACTTGGTTCGCGCAATGGCATTTTTTGCGGCGGCCTGGAACACAAGATGGGCATTCATGGCAACGGCACTTGTCAAATGGTGCTTGACGGCGCCGTTGGCACGCTGGTGGGCGCACCCCACAAAGGGCTGGCGGCGATGTTCGTGATGATGAACGCGGCCCGCTTGGGCGTTGGCAATCAATCGCTGGGCTTGACGGAAGTGGCCTTTCAAAATGCACTTGCCTACGCCAAAGACCGGTTGCAGATGCGCTCGCTCTCGGGCGTCAAAGCGCCTTACAAAGCGGCCGATCCGATCATCGTCCACCCCGACGTGCGCAAGATGCTGCTCACCGCCAAAGCCTATGCCGAAGGTGGTCGTGCGCTGGCCTTGTATTGCACGCTGCTGCTCGACAAGGAGCGGCACCATCCCGACGCCAGCGTGCGCCAGGAATCAGCCGAGATGGTCGCGCTGCTGACGCCCATCGTCAAAGCCTTCCTCACCGACAACGGCCACATCGCAACGAATGCCTGCCTGCAAGTCTTCGGTGGTCACGGCTTCATCAAGGAGTGGGGCATGGAGCAGTACGCCCGCGACAACCGCATCAACATGATTTA
>CANCCE010000002.1 GCA_947374505.1 Comamonadaceae bacterium
TCTGTTTCACAAGATCGTCGCTTCTGCGGGCACCGACGCCGGGGTCGACGCTTTCATCAGCGAGCGCTTGGGTGGCGCCCCGGACCATCCGATGACGGTGACTTTTCCCGAGGGCGAATACCTCAAGGGGCTGGTGCTGGTCAGAAAGCTTTGAGCAGAAGGCCTTGATGTCTGCAGGTTGGCCGGGTGGTAGCTGCAGCCGCCGGCCCCGCTCGCTAAAATAGCGGGTTAATTTTGGCTCGCATCTTGTTGAGCTTCCTACTCGTTTTTTCAGATTTTTCTAGTTAGGCACACCATGAGTTTGATTCCCGTCACCATCTTGACCGGCTTTCTGGGTTCCGGCAAAACCACTTTGCTCAAACGCGTGTTAACTGAAGCCCACGGTCAGAAAATTGCTGTCATTGAAAACGAGTTCGGTGAAGAAAACATCGACAACGAGATTTTGGTGAACGACACCAACGAGAACATCATTCAGATGAACAACGGTTGCATCTGCTGCTCGATTCGTGAAGACTTGCGCGAAACGCTGCAACTGTTGGCCGCCAAAAAGCGCAAGGGACTGCTGACGTTTGACCGTGTCGTGATTGAAACCACGGGCTTGGCTGATCCAGGTCCGGTGGCGCAGACTTTCTTCATGGACGAAGAAATTGCCGAGCAGTACCTGCTGGACTCGATCCTCACCTTGGTGGATGCCAAGCACGCCGCCACACAGCTCAACGACCGCCAGGAAGCCCGACGCCAAGTTGGTTTTGCCGATCAGATCTTCATCAGCAAGACCGATCTGGTGGAGGACAGCGAAGTCAAAGCCCTGATGCGCCGCTTGACCCACATGAACCCCCGCGCTCCGCAACGTGCGGTGCATTTTGGTGAAGTCGCCATCGCCGATGTGTTTGACCTGCGCGGCTTCAACCTGAATGCCAAACTCGATATTGATCCAGACTTTCTGAAGGAAGAGACTGATGCTCACGCCGGCCATGACCATGCACCAGGTGAGCATTGCGACCATCCTTCGCATGCCCATGATGCCGCTGATGGCCACGCCGGACACGGCCATCACCACCATCATGACGATGACGTGAAAAGCTTTGTATTCCGCTCAGACCGCGCCTTCAGCCCGGCCAAACTAGAAGATTTCTTGGGTGCTGTGGTGAATATTTATGGCCCCCGCATGCTGCGCTACAAAGGCGTGCTGAACATGGAAGGCACCGATCGCAAAGTGATCTTTCAGGGCGTGCACCAGCTCATGGGCAGTGACCTTGGCCCCGCCTGGGCGGAAGGCGAAGTGAAGACCAGCAAGATGGTTTTTATCGGCATTGACCTGCCGAAAGATATTTTTTTGCAAGGCCTTGAGCAGTGCCTGGTTTGAGTTAGGCTCTCCGCAAACTGCAAAAGCTTGCGGTTCACGCTGACTTGAGGCTGGAGGGCTCGATGTCCGTTTCTTTTTTACAACGTTTCGGTTTTATGGCGCCCGGCGCAGCTGATGCGCCGCTAAAATCGCGCGCCGAATGAATCACCAGGACTCCGGTTTTGAAAGCCGAGGGTCATCCACAGGCCACTGCCCAAAGGAGACAAGACGTGAAAACCCCCGCCAAAAAGAGCAAGACGCCTGTGAAAGTGGCAGTCAAGACGGTCGCAAAAGTTGCAGCAAATAAGCCGATTAAGAAGACGCTGACGAAGCCGACCAAGCCGGTTGCGAAGACTCCCAGCAAGGCGGTGGCGAAGCGGGTAGTGACTCCGGCAAAGGCTCAGCCCGTGGCCGCCAAGAAAGCCCTTCCCGTCAATAAATCGAAAACCAAAGAAGTTGATAAGAAAAAAATTGTAGCTAAATCGGTTATAAAGCCTGTTGCCAAGCCGGCCATCAAGTCGGCAGCCAAGCCGGTTGTTAAGCCAGCCGCCAAGCCAGTTCCGAAATCTCCGTCAATCTCTTCTGTCAAAGTTGCACCGCTGAGTGCAACCAAAGCAGCGTCCCTACCTACCAAGCCGGCGCAGGCTGCCCAGCCCGCCGCGCCTCCAGCTCCAAAGACCATGATCACGCCTCCACCCGCTCTCAAACCCGGACGCAGAAGTTCCGCCCGCACCGCAGCGATGTCGCCACCGCCAGCACCGATGGTGCCGACCCACGCGCCCGATGCAGCTAAAGCCAGCTACTCGACCATCACGGAACGCGTGATTTCGCCGCCACCGCATGTGGCCGCACGCAAAGACCCCAAGCTTGCCAACAATTGGAAGACCAAGGAAGCCAACGAGTTGACGGACGAAGAAGTCAAGGCCATGCCTGACAGCGAGTACATGAACGACAAGCAGCTGGCTTTTTTCCGCCACAAGCTGTCGATCCTGAAAAGTGAAATTCACGCCAGTGCTGGTCAAACCACCGAAAACTTACGTGAAGACACGGTTGTTGTGCCCGATCCAGCCGACCGCGCGACGATCGAAGAAGAGCACGCCCTGGAGTTGCGCACGCGTGACCGCGAACGCAAGTTGCTCAAAAAAATCGAGCAGTCGATTTCCCGCATTGACGCGGGCGACTACGGCTATTGCGATGAGACCGGTGAAGCCATTGGCGTCGGCCGTCTGATCGCCCGTCCTACTGCCAGCTTGTCGCTGGAAGCGCAACAGCGCCGTGAGCTGAAACAAAAATTGTTCGGTGACTAAGCACTGACAGCGTGTCACCAGCCAGCTCTTGCGCACAGCCTGCGTAAGAGTGGTTGAGTGATTGGCAATAGCGGCAAGCTCAGTCTTTGTTCGCACGGTCAGCCCAGCACAAGCTCAGCCGAATCCTTCCCTCGCTTCCACACGAGTTCACGCACCGCACGATGGACTGCTGCGCTGCGCTCGCAGTGACGGGATTGTTTCGTTCGCATTGAAAAGATTTTTCCTCATCTTGGAAATCCCTGAGAAAGCACTTTCACAGCCATCGCTAAGTGCTTAATTTTGAACAACTTTTATCTGCCGGCAGCCTTTGAAAGCGGCTCTAAGTCCTTGATTTCATTGAAAATTATTCTTTAAAGCCACTTGCTTCGGGCGATATTCCTGATAAAGTGGTGAAAAGTGCAGTTTTGTGGTGAAAAGTGTTTTAAAGGTCTAAGCCAGTGTTCCAAGGTGCGTCTTCCATTGTTCTCGATGCTAAGGGTCGGCTGTCTGTGCCAACCCGGCACCGTGATGTGCTGAGCGCCACCGCCGCAAGCCAGCTGACCATCACCAAACACCCGCACGGTTGCCTGATGATTTTCCCGCGCAACGAGTGGGAAAAATTCCGCGAGCGGATCGCTTCGCTGCCCATGCAAGCCCAGTGGTGGAAGCGTATTTTCCTGGGTAACGCCATGGACGTTGAGCTAGATGCCACCGGCCGCGTGCTGGTCTCGCCTGAACTGCGGGCGGCTGCCGGTATTAGCAAGGACACGGTGTTGCTCGGCATGGGCAGTTACTTCGAATTGTGGGATTCGGCTACTTATGCGGCCCAAGAGGCTGAGCAGATGAAGGGCGAAATGCCCGACGTCTTCAAGGACTTTTCGTTCTGAAAGATCACGGTGCAAGACACATGGACACACCGCACCGTCTTGTTGAACGAAGCAGTCGACGCGCTGCAGATCAACCCGGACGGACATTACATCGACGCGACCTTTGGGCGCGGCGGTCACTCGCGCTTGATTCTCTCGAAGCTGTCGCCGCAGGGCCGGCTGACGGCGTTCGACAAAGACCTGGATGCGATTGCAGAGGCGGCCACGATCAACGATCCGCGCTTCAACATTCGCCACGAAGGCTTCAGCCATTTGGGCGAGTTGCAGGCCAACAGTGCCCGCGGGATTTTGCTGGATCTGGGGGTGAGTTCGCCGCAGATCGACAACGCGGCACGGGGATTTTCATTTCGCGGCAATGGGCCGCTCGACATGCGCATGGACACCACCCGTGGCCAGAGCGTGGCCGAGTGGCTGGCCGATGCATCCATAGAAAGCATGACGGAGGTCATACGTGAATACGGCGAAGAACGGTTTGCTGGGCAGATTGCAAAGGCGATTGATCGTCGGCGGCTTGAACGGGGCCCACTTGGGAGCACCGCTGAATTGGCCGAAGTCGTGGCTAGCGCGGTCAAAACCCGCGAGCCGGGTAAGGACCCTGCAACGCGCACATTTCAAGCTTTTCGGATTTTCATCAATGCCGAGCTTGAAGAGCTGCAACAAGCGCTAGTGGCGTCGTTAAAAGTCTTGCAACCTGGAGGACGTCTGGTGGTGATCAGTTTCCACTCGCTCGAAGACCGCATCGTCAAGCAGTTCATCGCTGAGCATTCGCGCGAGGTGTTCGATCGCCGCGCGCCGTTTGCCGAGCCCAAAGCGATGAAGCTCAACGCGCTGGGCCGTGTCAAACCGTCTGAAGCTGAAGTCTCCGGCAACCCGCGCTCACGCAGTGCCGTGATGCGCGTGGCCGAACGCACCGAGGTGCCAGCTTGACCCGCGTCAATCTGTTGCTGCTGGTGGCAGTCTTGCTGACGGCGCTGTATTTAGTCCACACGCAATACGAGTCGCGACGGATTTTTGTGGAGCTCGAAAAAGCCACGTCACAGGGGCGCAAGCTGGAGATTGACAACGAAACACTGCAGGCTGAACGACGTTCGCAGGCGACGCCTTTGCGGGTCGACAAACTGGCCAAGGACAAACTGCAGATGGTGCCTGCCACGGCCGCCATCACGCAATATGTGACGAATCGTGCTCCTGCGACGCCTCTTGCCGTCACGGCCTCAGGCAAGCCATGAGTCGCAGCGTTCGTTACAGCTCAAGTCCGCTGCTGGCCAGCAAGACGCCGGTTTGGCGGAGTAAATTCATTGTGGCGGCTATTGCCTTGGGTTTCGCCGGGTTGGCTGCACGCGCTGCACATATCCAGATTTTCGGCAACGAATTTTTCCAGCGTCAAGGCGAAGTGCGCTTTGTGCGAACGCTGGAGTTGCCTGCCAGCCGGGGTCGCATCCTGGATCGCAATGGGCTGATTCTGGCGTCGAGCATTCCGGCGGAAAGTATCTGGGCTATTCCTGAAGACGTCGAAGTGAGCAAGGCGCAGTTGGCTGAACTGGGGCGATTGCTGGAGATGCCTGTAGCGACGCTGGAAAAAAGACTGGCCGATGAGGATAAAACTTTTGTCTGGCTGAAACGGCAAGTCGACGAGTCGGTGGCCAAGCAAATTGCAGAACTGAATATAAAGGGTCTTTACCAGCGCAAAGAGTACAAGCGGCAGTACCCCGATGGCGAAGCGACAGCGCATGTGGTTGGTTTTGCAGACGTTGAAAACCAGGGCCTGGAAGGCATGGAATTGACCTTCAACAAAGAGCTCAACGGGCGTGCCGGATCGCGTCGTGTGATCAAAGACCGGCTGGGTCGTGTGGTGGAGGACATTCGTGAACAAGTGCCACCGGTAGAAGGCAAAGACTTGCAGCTGTCGATTGACAGCAAGGTGCAATTTTTCGCCTACCAAAAGTTGCGGGACACGGTGATTTCATTCAAGGCCAAGGCCGGCAGTGTGGTCGTCCTTGACTCCGTCACCGGCGAAGTGCTGGCGTTGGCTAATTACCCCAGCTATGTTCCGGACAAGCGTAAAAATCTCAGCGGTGAGCAGCTGCGCAATCGGGCCATCACAGACACCTTTGAGCCCGGCTCGACCATGAAACCGATCACGGTGGCGATGGCATTGGAGGCCGGTCGTGTGACGCCGCAAACCACCATTGAAACCGGGCCGGGTCGGTTCACCATGGGCGGTTTCACGATCAGTGACACGCACAACTACGGCACGTTGACGGTCGAAGGTGTGATTCAAAAATCAAGCAATGTCGGTGCCCTCAAGATCGCGCAAAAAATGAGTCCGAATGAAATGTGGGACACCTACACCGCACTCGGCTATGGGCAAAAACCGCAGATTCAATTTCCAGGCGCGGTCACTGGCCGGTTGCGACCCTGGAAGACATGGCGTCCGATCGAGCAGGCCACCATGGCCTATGGTTACGGACTGTCGGCATCGCTGTTTCAGATGGCGCATTCGTACACGGCCTTCGCCCACGACGGTCGCATCATTCCTTTGACCATGCTCAAGAGCACCGCGCCGGCCGTCGGTGTCCGGGTGTTCTCTTCTGAAAACGCGCATGCCGTACGCCGTATGTTGCAAATGGCCGCAGCCCCGGGGGGTACTGGCCAGTTGGCGCAGACCGTCGGTTATTCAGTCGGCGGCAAATCCGGCACTGCGCACAAGCAGGTTGGCAAGGGCTACGCCAGCAACAAATACCGTTCCTGGTTCACTGGCATGGCACCGATTGAATCACCACGCATCATCGTCGCCGTGATGATTGATGAGCCTAGCAATGGCCAGTATTTCGGTGGTGTGGTGGCCGCGCCCGTTTTCAGTGAAACCGTGCAACAGACCTTGCGCATGATGGGCTTGCCCCCTGATGTGGCGGTCAAGCCTCAGATCGTTACCAGTCCCGTCGAGGAGTCATTTTGAACACTCATAAACATAAAGCGCTCACGTCTCCCAAAGAGGCTGCACGCTGGTTGCGGCAAAACGTCAGTGGGACCTTGGTGGCAGACAGTCGGCGCGTGAAGCCTGGTGATGGCTTTTTGGCTTGGCCCGGTGCTGCCAACGATGCGCGGCGTTTTGTGCCGGAGGTGCTGGCAGCGGGTGCGACGGCTTGTCTGGTCGAAGCGGATGGCGCACAGTTGACCGATGACGCGCGAATCGCTACGTACAGGGGGCTCAAAAGCGCAGCAGCGCCGATTGCTGCGGCCTTCTTTTCTGAACCCAGTCTGGAGCTGTCGGTTGTTGCCGTCACAGGTACCAATGGCAAGACATCCACCGCCTGGTGGATGGCACAAGCGCTGAGCCAATTGGGTCAGCACTGTGCCGTGGTGGGTACCCTGGGCATTGGGGAACCCGGCGCGTTGGTTTTCAATGGCCTGACAACGCCCGACCCCGTGTTGTTTCAGGAACAACTGCGCTGCTTGGTCGATGAAGGTTTTGTGGCTTGTGCCGTCGAAGCTTCTTCGATTGGTATCGAAGAGCGACGGCTTGACGCGACGCAGGTGCACACGGCCGTCTTTACCAATTTCACGCAAGATCATCTCGACTACCACGGCTCCATGGCTGCTTACTGGGCGGCCAAAGAGCAATTGTTCTACTGGCCAGGACTGCAAGCCGCGGTGGTGAATATTGACGATCAGCACGGTGCAGAATTAGCGACCGTGCTGTCAACACAGAAGCTCGATGTATGGACCGTTTCTTGCACAGGTGCGGCTCGCATCGAAGCACGTTCTATTCAGTACGGTCTCGACTCGCTGAGTTTTGAAGTGGTTGAGGGTGAGACGATTTGCCAGGTGACGGCCCCGGTCGTTGGAGATTTCAACGTCTCTAATTTGATGGGCGTGATCGGCGCATTGCGCAGTCTCGGCTTGCCGCTGAAGGCGATTGCCGCTGTCTGCGCAACACTGAGCCCGGTGCCGGGCCGCATGGAAACGCTGTCTACCGAAGCTGCACCTCTGGTCGTGATTGATTACGCGCACACACCGGACGCACTTGAAAAAACATTGCAAGCACTCAAGCCGCAAGCGCAAAGCCGCGGTGGCAAACTCTGGTGCCTGTTTGGCTGCGGTGGTGACCGTGATGCGAGCAAACGCCCTTTGATGGGTGCTGTTGCCGGCCGCCTTGCAGATTACACGGTACTGACCAGTGACAACCCACGCAGTGAAAAGGCGGGCGACATCATGGCGCAAATTCTGGCTGGCATGCCAGTGTCTGCACCCGTGCTTCAGCAGCCTGACCGGGCACTGGCCATTGCCGCTGCATTGCAGCAGGCACGGCCGCAAGACGTGGTGCTGATTGCCGGCAAAGGCCATGAAAGCTACCAAGAGATTCAAGGTGTGCGCCGGCCTTTCTCCGACCGAACTGAAGCTGAACTGGCTTTGGCGGTTTACACCAATAACGCAGGCAACGCTAACAACTCATGATGACTTTGGCCCAGGCTCAGCAACACTTGCCAATGGCGACATTGGTGGGGGGGGCGGCTGTGCATTTTTCGCGCGTGCACACCGATACCCGCAGCCTGCGTGCCGGTGATTTGTTTGTGGCGCTCAAGGGCGAGCGTTTTGATGCGCATGATTTTTTAAGCCAAGCAGCGTCGCAGGGTGCGGTCGCCGCGCTGGCTGAGCATGGCTTGGCAGAAGCAGGTTTGCCGGGTCTGCAAGTGCCGGATGCCAAAGCCGCATTGGGTCAGTTGGCGGCGGCTTGGCGCACGCAGTTTTCGCTGCCTTTGATCGCAGTGACTGGCAGCAACGGCAAGACCACCGTGACGCAAATGATCGCGTCTATCCTGCGCGCCTTCAAAGGCGAACAGGGCTTTGCCACTGAAGGCAATTTCAACAACGACATCGGCGTGCCCTTGACCTTGCTGCGTTTGCGCGCAACCCACGCTGTTGGCGTGGTCGAGCTGGGCATGAACCACCCGGGTGAAATCGCCGGTCTGGCCGCCATGACGCAGCCGACCGTCGCGCTGGTCAACAACGCGCAGCGGGAGCATCTTGAATTCATGGCGAGTGTGGAAGCTGTGGCACGTGAAAACGGTGCTGTGCTGAGTGCATTGCCGGCAGACGGTGTCGCCGTCTTTCCCGCCGACGAGGAGTACTCACCGCTGTGGCGTGAATTGGCTGGAACCCGTCGTGTCATGACCTTTGCACTGAGCGGCCAAGCCGATGTGACGGCCGCCGCCGAATGGACCGGCGTGCTTTGGCAAGTGACAGCACAGACGCCACTCGGCCCCGTGACTTTTGCGTTGAATGTGGCCGGGCGTCACAACGTGAAGAACAGCTTGGCGGCCACCGCTTGCGCCTTGGCAGCTGGCGTCCCTTTGAGCGCTATTGGCGCGGGACTCACGGCCTTTACGCCGGTCAAAGGCCGTTCACGCGCACTGCCACTGACGCTTGGCGGTCGTGCGCTGATCTTGATTGACGACAGCTATAACGCGAACCCGGATTCAGTCCGCGCCGCCATCGATGTGCTGGCTGAATTGCCGGCGCCGCGCTTGCTGGTGTTGGGCGACATGGGCGAGGTCGGCGACCGCGGTCCAGCATTTCACACAGAGATCGGCGCACATGCGCTGCACCGCGGCATTGAACAGCTGGTCTGCACTGGTGACCTGACGCGTCACGCCGCTGAGGCTTTTCCGGGCGCGCGTCACCACCATGCGTTTGAGGCCTTGTTGGCTGACGTTCAAAAAACCTTGCCAGACTGCGCCAGTGTGCTGATCAAAGGATCGCGCTTCATGAAGATGGAGCGCGTGGTCGAGGCGATTTCGAAACAAGCTGGCGCTGATGCCACTGCCAACACAAAGGAGAACGCATGTTCTTAAGTCTGGCTCAGTGGCTGCAAACCTTGTCGCCTGAATTCGGGTTTTTCCGGGTTTTCCAATACCTGACCCTGCGCGCCGTCATGGCCGCACTCACAGCCTTGTTGATTGGCTTGATCGCCGGTCCGATCGTCATTCGCCGCCTGACCGAATTGAAAATCGGCCAGCCGATCCGCGAGTACGCGATGCAGACGCACTTGAGTAAAAGCGGCACACCGACCATGGGCGGCGTGTTGATTCTGCTGGCGATTGCGATCTCGACCTTGTTGTGGGCCGACTTGAGCAACCGCTTTGTCTGGATCGTGCTGGTGGTGATGCTGGGTTTTGGCGCTATCGGCTGGGCCGACGACTGGAAAAAAGTGGTCAACAAAGATCCCGAAGGCATGCGCTCACGCGACAAATACCTCTGGCAATCGCTGATCGGGCTACTCGCCGCGTTGTACCTGGTGTTCAGCATTTCAGAAAGCTCGAACTTGCGCGTGTTCGAGCTGTTCGTGAATTGGGTCAAGTCGGGTTTTGACGTTAACTTGCCACCGCAAGCGGGATTGCTGCTGCCTTTCTTTAAATTGGTCAGTTATCCATTGGGTGTGTTTGGCTTTGTGATCCTCACCTACCTGGTGATTGTGGGATCTAGCAACGCCGTGAATCTGACCGATGGGCTGGATGGCTTGGCCATCATGCCGGTGGTGATGGTGGGTTCAGCACTGGGCATTTTTGCGTACGTGACGGGCAGCTCGGTCTATTCCCGCTACCTGTTTTTCCCTTACATCCCGGGCGCCGGTGAACTGCTGATTTTTTGCGCTGCCATGGCGGGCGCTGGCTTGGCCTTCTTGTGGTTCAACACCCATCCGGCGCAGGTCTTCATGGGTGACGTTGGTGCGCTGGCACTCGGCGCTGCGCTCGGCACCATTGCGGTGATCGTGCGGCAGGAAATTGTGCTCGCCATCATGGGCGGCATCTTTGTGGTCGAGGCTTTGTCGGTCATGTTGCAGGTGACTTACTTCAAGTACACCAAACGCAAATACGGCACCGGTCGGCGTATCTTGAAGATGGCGCCACTGCACCATCATTTTGAGAAAAGTGGCTGGAAAGAAACGCAAGTGGTGGTGCGCTTCTGGATCATCACCATGCTGCTCTGTCTGGTCGGTTTGTCGACCCTGAAACTGCGATGAAAAATCTCGCAAATCAACATGTCTTGGTGCTGGGGCTCGGCGTGTCCGGCTTGGCACTGGCACGTTGGTGCGCGCGTCATGGCAGCCGCGTGACAGTCGCCGACACTCGGGCAGCTCCGCCGCAGTTGGCAGCCTTGCAGCAAGAGTGGCCAACGGTGACATTTGTCGCCGGTGATTTCGCCGAGCTGATGAACCGAGGCGAGCACTTCGATGTGATGTTGCGCAGCCCCGGCTTGTCGCCCGCTGAGATCGCACCCGTGCAGCAAGCCGCTAAAGAGCAGGGCGTGGCTGTGGGGAATGAACTCAGCTTGTTTGCGGAAGCGCTGCGAGAGCTGGGCGAAGAAGATGTGAATACAGAAACGCCTGAGGTCGAACCGCAAAACGAATCTGAAGCGACAGCTGAGCCGCCTGCGGCGTCTACTCGCAAGCTCCCCTATCGTCCGAAAGTCATCGCCATCACCGGCACCAATGGCAAAACAACCGTCACCTCACTGACCGGGCAACTGGTGCAGCGCGCCGGCAAAAGCGTCGCGGTCGCCGGCAATATCGGGCCCACACTGCTCGACACCTTGCAGACCTGCATAGACACTGACGCGTTGCCGGATGTGTGGGTGCTGGAGCTGTCAAGCTTTCAGCTGGATGAAGTGACTGGCTTTGAGCCGAGTGTGGCGACGGTCTTGAACATCAGTCAAGACCATCTTGACTGGCACGGCTCCATGGCCGCCTACGTGCGCGCCAAGTCAGCCATTTATGGGCACAGTGGCTTCATGTTGTTGAACCGCGATGACCCCCAGGTCATGGCCGTTGTCCCGCCGCTGGTCAAGGGTAAACAGCTGCGTCCGCTTCAAACTTTTGGCGCTGATGTGCCGCAAAGTCCTGGCGACTACGGCATTGAAACTGTCAATGGCATGGCTTGGTTGGTGCGTGCGGCAGAAGCCGACGAGACCATCAAGCGTCGGCGTGACGAAGACATCCCTGTCTATGTGCAGCGATTGATGCCGGTTGATGCTTTGCATATTCGCGGTCGTCACAATGCCACCAATGCGCTGGCTGCCTTGGGCTTGGCGAATGCCATCGGCTGCACCATGGCACCGTTGTTGCACGGCCTGCGCGACTACCGCGGTGAGCCGCACCGGCTCGAGTCGGTCGCCGTGGTCAATGAGGTTGAATACTTTGACGACAGCAAAGGCACCAACGTCGGTGCCACCGTTGCTGCTCTGAATGGCTTGGGTCCGGACCGCCGTCTGGTGTTGATCTTGGGCGGTGAAGGCAAGGGGCAAGACTTTACGCCGCTGGCTGAGCCGGTGGCGCGCTATGCACGCGCCGTGGTGCTGATCGGGCGCGATGCGCCTTTGATTCAAGCCGCGATCGAAGACTCCGGTGTTGACATGCTGTCTGCCGATTCGATGTCGGCCGCGGTTGATCTTGCAGCCAGCGCGGCACAAGCCGGCGACGCCGTGCTGATGTCGCCGGCCTGCGCCAGCTTCGACATGTTCGACAACTATGGCCACCGGGCTCAGGTGTTTTGTGATGCGGTCCAAGCGCTGGCACTGGACGCGGGGGCTGTCATATGAGTATCAGCGCACGTCTGGTGGGCTGGTTTGGTGTGCCGCAGGACGGCCATGAGAAGCTGCCTGTTCGGACCAGTCTGGATCGAATCAGCAACTCAGCACCCGTGCGCTTGCTTGGCTTTGACCAAGCCCTGGTGGGTGTCACGCTGGCACTCGTGCTGTGGGGCTTGATCATGGTGTATTCGGCCTCTATTGCGATGCCTGACAACCCCAGGTTCTCACGCTACGCCCACAACCACTTTTTAATTCGACACATTCTGTCAGTGTGCTTGGCACTGGCCGTGGCCTTTGTGACATTTCAAGTGCCACTGTCAGCATGGGAGAAATTTGCACCCTGGCTGTTCATTGGCTCATTGGTGCTGTTGTGTCTGGTGCTGCTGCCGTTCATTGGCAAGGGTGTGAATGGCGCGCGCCGCTGGATCTCACTGGGGTTCATGAATTTTCAACCGTCTGAACTGGCCAAGTTTGCGGTCTTGATCTATGCCGCCGACTACATGGTCCGCAAGATGGACGTCAAGGAGCGTTTCTTCCGCGCTGTCCTGCCGATGGCTGCAGCCGTGGCGGTGGTTGGTGTTTTGCTGCTGGCCGAACCTGACATGGGTGCCTTCATGGTGATCTCGGTCATCGCTATGGGTATCCTCTTTTTAGGCGGCGTCAACGCGCGTATGTTCTTCGTGATTTCTACCGTCGTCGTGATTGCCTTTAGCCTGATGGTGGCACTCAGTGAATGGCGGCGTGAACGAATATTTGCCTATCTCGATCCGTGGGATGCCAAGCACGCTCTCGGCAAGGGTTATCAGTTGTCGCATTCACTGATTGCTTTTGGCCGCGGTGAATTCTTTGGTGTCGGGCTGGGGGGCAGCGTTGAAAAACTGCACTGGTTGCCAGAAGCGCACACCGACTTTTTGCTGGCGGTGATTGGTGAAGAGTTTGGCTTACTCGGTGTACTTGTTTTGCTGGGTCTGTTCTTGTGGCTGACGCGCCGCATCATCCACATCGGCCGCCAGTCGATTGCGCTCGACCGTTTGTTCGCCGGTCTGGTGGCGCAAGGGGTTGGCATTTGGATCGGCTTTCAGGCCTTCATCAACATGGGCGTGAATCTGGGTGCGTTGCCGACCAAGGGATTGACCTTGCCGCTGATGAGTTATGGCGGGTCTGCGATTTTGATGAATCTGGTGGCGTTGGCTGTGGTGTTGCGCATTGATTATGAAAATCGCGTGCTGATGCGGGGGGGCCGGCTATGACGCGTCTTCACACTGCCCTCGTCATGGCCGGCGGCACCGGCGGGCATATTTTCCCGGGTCTGGCTGTCGCTGAAGCCTTGCGCGAGCGCGGCTGGCAGGTGCACTGGTTGGGCGGTAAAGGCCGCGTCGGTCGGCCGAGCATGGAAAGCCAGCTGGTGCCAGCGCAAGGGTTCGCATTTGAATCGATTGATTTTTCAGGCGTTCGCGGCAAAGGCCTACTCACGCTGCTCCTGCTGCCGCTGCGTTTGTTGCAGGCCTTTTGGCAAAGTCTTCAAGTTGTGCGCCGTGTCAAACCCGATGTGGTCATCGGCTTGGGCGGTTACGTCAGTTTTCCGGGCGGCATGATGGCGGTGCTGCTGGGCAAGCCGCTGATCTTGCATGAGCAAAATTCAGTCGCCGGCATGGCCAACCGCGTGCTCGCGGGTGTGGCGGACCGGATCTTCACGGCCTTTCCGAAGGTCTTCAAAAAAGCTGAGTGGGTGGGCAATCCGTTGCGCACAGCTTTCACGCAACACGCTGAACCGGCTCTGCGTTTCACCGGCCGCAGCGGACCACTCAAGTTGTTGGTGGTCGGTGGCAGTTTGGGTGCGCGGGCGCTGAACGAGTTAGTGCCAAAAGCGTTGGGGCTGATGAGTGAGGCCAGTCGCCCGCAAGTGGTGCATCAAAGTGGCACTCAACAGATTGAAGCATTGCGCAGCAACTATGCCCAAGCCGGCGTGGTGGCCGAGTTGACGCCTTTCATTGACGACACGGCGCAAGCCTTTGCCGATGCAGACCTCGTCATTGGCCGCGCTGGCGCTAGCACCGTGACTGAAATTGCAGCGGTGGGCGCAGCGGCTCTGTTCGTACCTTTCCCAGCCGCTGTGGATGACCACCAGACCCTCAATGCCCGCTTTTTAGTCGAGGCTGGCGGCGGTTGGTTGATCCAGCAGTCGGACTTGACGCCAGAGGGCTTGGCGGGCTTGCTGCAGACCATGACGCGGGCCAATCTCTTAGAGCGGGCTGAGGCCGCATATCAAATGAAAAAGATCAATGCCACGGCGAGTGTCGTTGCGGCCTGTGAGGAATTGGCTCGATGAAGCACGCGGTTAACAATATTCACTTCATCGGCATCGGTGGTTCCGGCATGTCCGGCATTGCCGAAGTGCTGCACAACCTCGGGTATGTGATTTCCGGCTCCGACTTGGCTGACAGCGCGACGCTGCGACGCCTCGCCAGTTTGGGTATCAAAACCTATCTCGGCCACGCTGCCAGCAACCTGACCAGTGTCGATGCCGTGGTCACTTCGACGGCTGTGCGGGCAGACAACCCGGAAGTTCTGGCCGCTCGCGAAAAACGCATTCCGGTGGTGCCGCGCGCCCTGATGTTGGCCGAATTAATGCGTCTTAAACGCGGTATCGCGATTGCGGGTACGCACGGAAAAACCACCACCACCAGTCTGGTCGCCAGCGTGCTGGCTGAAGCCGGACTGGACCCCACCTATGTGATTGGCGGTCGTCTGAACAGCGCCGGCACCAATGCAAAATTAGGTTCCGGCGACTACATCGTGGTCGAAGCCGACGAATCCGATGCTTCGTTTTTGAACCTGCTGCCCGTGATGGCGGTGGTCACCAACATTGACGCTGACCACATGGAAACCTATGGTCACGACTTTGGCAAGCTGAAGGCGGCCTTTGTTGACTTTTTGCACCGTATGCCTTTTTACGGCACAGCGATTTTGTGTTCAGACGATGCTGCTGTCTGCGACATCATTCCGCAGGTCTCGTGCCCGGTCACCAGCTACGGCTTCAATGCAGGCGCGCAAGTGCGCGCCGTCGATGTACGCCATGTCAATGGCCAAATGCATTTCACCGTGCAACGCCGTAACGGCGTCACGATGCCAGACATGCCGGTGGTGCTGAACTTGCCCGGTGAACACAACGTGTTGAATGCGCTGTCAGCGATTGCGGTGGCGGTGGAGCTGGATATTCCGGACGCTGCGGTGCAAAAAGCGCTGGCTGAATTCAATGGCGTGGGCCGACGTTTTCAGCGTTACGGTGAAGCGCCTGCCGCTGCGGGTGGGCACTTCACGCTGATTGACGACTACGGCCATCACCCGGTCGAAATGGCTGCCACGCTGGCTGCAGCGCGTGGCGCCTTTCCGGGCCGGCGTTTGGTGCTGGCTTTTCAACCGCATCGTTTCAGCCGCACACGCGATTGTTTTGAAGACTTCGTCAAGGTCATTAGCCAAGCCGATGCACTGCTGCTGGCAGAGGTTTATGCAGCGGGTGAGGCGCCCATTGTGGCGGCGGACGGTCGAGCCTTGACCCGTGCTTTGCGCATGGCCGGAAAGATTGAACCGGTGTTTGTCGATGCCATCGATGCCATGCCGCAAGCGATTTTGGATCTTGCGCAAGCCGGTGATGTGGTGGTTTGCATGGGTGCCGGCTCCATCGGTCTGGTTCCCGGCAAGGTCATGGCCATGGGAGCTGCTCATGCGCATTGAACCAAGCGTTTTTGGCAAGGTCGCCGTGCTCATGGGTGGGCATTCAGCTGAACGTGAAATATCGTTCATGTCAGGTCGGGGGGTGCTGGCCGCCTTGCTGTCGCAAGGCGTCGATGCGCACGCTTTTGATCCCGCAGAGCGTCCCCTGAATGATCTCAAGTCAGAAGGGTTTGAGCGCTGCTTCATCACTTTGCACGGACGTTTTGGTGAAGACGGCACGGTGCAGGGTGCCCTTGAATTGTTGGGTATTCCGTACACGGGTTCCGGTGTGATGGCCTCTAGCGTCTGTATCGATAAAGTCATGACCAAACGGATCTGGCTGGCCGATGGCTTGAGCACGCCGGGTTATGTTTTATTGCGCCGTGGTGTCTACAGTTCTGCGGATGTGATGGCAGTGCCCGACACCTTGGGTTTGCCGTTGATTGTGAAACCAGCGCGGGAGGGTTCGTCAATTGGCTTGACCAAAGTCACCCACGCCCATCAGATGGCCGACGCTGTAGCGCAAGCAGCGCAACTCGATGCCGATATTTTGTGTGAGCAGTTCATCAGCGGCGATGAAGTCACTTGTCCCGTACTGGGTTCCGGCACTGATGCACGAGCGTTGCCGGTGATTCGCATCGTCGCCCCCGAAGGCAACTATGACTACCAAAACAAATACTTCACCGACACCACGCAGTACATCGTGCCCTGTGGCTTGCCGGCCGGAGAAGAAGCCGCCATTCAGGGATTGGTGCTGGCGGCCTACCAGACTTTAAATTGCCGTGGCTGGGCGCGCGCTGACGTGATGATCGACGCAACCACACGCCAGCCTTATTTGCTAGAGCTGAACACCTCGCCTGGCATGACCGGCCATTCATTGGTGCCGATGTCGGCACGTGCCGCTGGCATGTCGTATGAAGCGCTTTGTTTGGCGGTGTTGCAAAGCGCCAGTCTGGATCATCAACCGGCAGCATTGAGTGTGGGGGGCCGTGTATGAGCCGCGCAAAACGCGCACCTTTCACCAAAGCCTTGCCGCTCGACGTCAGGTTGATGAATAACGCGGCTGTTGCTTTCCTGTCGGTTTTTGCAGCACTGTCAATGACCACTGTTGTCGGCTGGTTGGCCAAGCAGCCGGTTTTCAGCCTGAAGGCCATTCATGTCGACAACGAATTAGCGCACAGCAACGCAGCAACCTTGCGGGCCAATGTGGCACCCAAGTTAACCGGTAACTTTTTCACGCTGGATCTGGCGCGTACCCGGAGTGCCTTTGAGAACGTGCCTTGGGTTCGGTATGCGGTGGTGCGGCGCGAGTTTCCAGACAGCCTTCGCGTCGAACTGCAAGAGCATCAGGCCGTGGCGTTTTGGGGTACTGAGGCAGACTCGAAATTGGTGAATAGTTTTGGCGAAGTCTTTGAAGTCAACCAAGGCGATTTAGAGGCAGAAGACTTGCCATTGCTGAACGGTCCCAACGGGCAGTCTGCACTGGTGCTTCAGGTGTATCAAGCGGTGGCACCCATGCTCGAAAAGCTCGACATCAAATTGAACGAAATGGAATTGACCAATCGCGGTAGCTGGCGTGTCTTGCTGGACGGCGGCGGCGTGATTGAAATGGGCTTGGGCAGTCCGGCCGAGATTCAGGCTCGGGTACAGCGTTTCGTTGCCACAGTGGGACAAACCTCATCCAAATTTGGACGCAATCTTCAGTCAGCGGATTTGCGCTATGCCAATGGTTATGCGATCAAGTTGCGCGGCGTCACAACGGTTTCCGCCGGTGACAAACAGAATAAAAAATAAGGTGTAAAGACTATGGCCAAAGAATACAAAGATCTGGTTGTCGGGCTCGATATCGGTACCAGCAAAGTGATGGTGGTGGTTGCCGAAATATTGCTCAACGGAGAGCTCAAGTTGGCGGGCCTCGGCATCGCCGCCAGCAGCGGTCTCAAGCGCGGTGTGGTCGTCAACATCGACGCCACTGTGCAAAGTATTCAGCAGGCTCTGAAAGAAGCCGAATTGATGGCGGATTGCAAGATCGGTCGTGTCTACACCGGCATCACGGGCAGCCATATTCGCGGTATCAATTCAAGCGGCATGGTCGCGGTTAAAGACAAGGAAGTCAGCCAGGCCGACGTCGCCCGGGTGATTGAAACGGCCAAGGCCATCAACATCTCGACCGACCAGCGTTTGCTGTTGGTGGAGCCACAAGAATTTGTGATTGATGGGCAAGATGTGCGCGAACCGATTGGCATGAGCGGCATCCGGCTGGAAGCGAAAATCCACATCGTCACCGGTGCGCAAAGCGCCGCTGAAAACATCATCAAGTGCGTGCGCCGCTGCGGTTTGGAAGTGGATCAGTTGATGCTCAATCCGTTGGCATCCAGCTTGGCGGTGTTGACGCAAGACGAGCGCGAATTGGGCGTGGCGATGGTTGACATCGGCGCCGGCACCACGGACGTGGCGATCTTCACGGGGGGGGCCATTCGGCACACCGCGGTGATCCCAATTGCTGGCGATTTGATCACCAGCGACATCGCCATGGCGTTGCGCACCCCGACCAAAGACGCCGAAGACATCAAGGTTGAAAACGGCTGCGCCAAGCAACTGCTGGCCGACCCGGAGCGGCAAGTAGAAGTGCCCGGCTTGGGTGATCGTGGACCGCGCATGCTCAGCCGTCAGGCACTGGCTGGCGTGATTGAGCCACGCATCGAAGAAATTTACTCGCTGGTACAGCAAGTCATCCGCGAATCAGGCTACGAGGAAGTGCTGTCTTCGGGCATCGTCATCACGGGCGGCAGCGCCGTCATGCCGGGCATGGTCGAACTGGGCGAAGACATCTTTTTAAAGCCGGTCAGGCGCGGTATGCCGCGCTATTCCAGCGCACTGTCAGACATGGTCGCGCAGGCCCGTGCCGCCACTGTGATGGGTCTTCTGGAAGAAGCCCGGCTGGCACGTATGCGCGGCTACAAGGTCTCGCAAAAAGCGGGCAGCATGCACAACGCTTTCGGTAAGGTCAAAGACTGGCTAGTGGGGAACTTTTGATGATTCATTTATCAATGCAACGTCGTGCCTCATCTTGTCCAACGCACTCGGGAGGGGCTGACCCGCCGTCATAAAAATCATGCTGACACTCATAAATTATTTAAATCCAAGCAATTGCAATACAAACAGGAGGCTCCCATGAGCATCGAAATGATCGAGATTGAAGAGTTCAACCAAGGCACTCTGATCAAGGTGATCGGCGTCGGCGGCGGCGGCGGAAACGCCGTTGAACACATGATTGAAAGCGGCGTGCAAGGCGTCGAATTCATCTGTGCCAACACCGACGCGCAAGCGCTCGGTCGCGGCACCGCACACAAGACCATCCAGCTCGGCGGCAGTGGCCTGGGCGCCGGTAGCAAACCCGAAAAAGGTCGCGATGCGGCTGAGCTCGCGGTGGACGACATCCGTGAAGCCATCGCTGGTGCGCACATGCTGTTCATCACCGCCGGCATGGGCGGTGGCACCGGTACTGGCGCTGCGCCGGTGATCGCTCGGGTGGCCAAGGAAATGGGCATTCTCACTGTCGGCGTGGTCACCAAACCGTTCGACTGGGAAGGCGGCCGTCGCATGACGAATGCCGACAGCGGCCTGGCCGAACTCGAAGCCAACGTCGACTCGCTGATCGTCGTACTGAACGAAAAATTGCTCGACGTGTTGGGCGACGACATTACCCAGGACGAAGCCTTTGCACATGCCAACGATGTGTTGAAAAATGCGGTCGGCGGTATTGCTGAAATCATCAACGTGCCCGGCCACGTCAACGTCGACTTTGAAGACGTCCGCACCGTCATGGGCGAACCCGGTAAAGCCATGATGGGCACTGCTGTGGCCAGCGGTCCTGATCGTGCGCGCATCGCCGCCGAGCAGGCGGTCGCTTGCCCATTACTGGAAGGCATTGATTTGTCGGGTGCTAAAGGTGTCTTGGTGTTGATCACGGCGGCTAAAGGTTCGCTCAAATTGAGCGAATCCAAACTGGCCATGAACACCATTCGCGCCTACGCTTCACCGGATGCACATGTGATTTACGGCACCGCCTACGACGACAATTTGGGTGATGAAATTCGTGTCACGGTGGTCGCCACCGGACTGAGTCGCCAGACGACTCGTCGCACAGCACCACCGCTGCAAGTGCTGCGCACCGGCACTGACAATTTGCCGGTGTTGAACATGGCGGTTGGTAATGCAGGTCAAACCTACACCGCCAGCACCAACGCGCAACCGGCCAGCCCGGCACAGCATGACTACGGCAATATGGCCGTGCCAAGCGTCTGGCGCACCAACCGAACGCAAGCTGCGGCGAAAGTGGATGCCTTGGCTTCGGGCGGCATGGACGACTTCGAGATCCCGGCCTTTTTGCGCAAGCAAGCCGATTGAGGCTGATGCTTTGCAGACTTTGCGTTCACGCCCTGACGGCGTGAACGCAGGGCTGCGAAACAGCAGAGCCCTTTTTTCCTCACAGATCTGCTGTGCAAATTAAAATAAGCCCATGCTGGCTCAAAGAACGCTCAAATCCCTGACCAAGGCGGTAGGCGTTGGCCTGCACAGCGGTCAGCGCGTGGAGTTGACGCTGCGCCCAGCGCCGCCGGACACGGGGATCGTTTTCAGGCGCGTCGATTTACCGCAACCGGTGGACATTGTGGTGTCGGCAGTGGCGGTGACCGACACGCGCATGGCCTCGACCATTTCCAGCGGCAATGCCAAAGTCTTCACGGTTGAGCATCTGATGTCGGCTTGCGCCGGTCTCGGTATCGACAACCTGTTCATCGACATCACCGCCGAAGAAGTGCCTATCCTGGATGGCTCGGCGGCCTCGTTTGTGTTCTTGCTGCAGTCAGCCGGCATCGCCTTGCAACAAACACCCAAAAAGTTTGTGCGCGTCATCAAACCTGTTGAAGTCCGCGAAGGCGAGGGCGCCAGCACCAAGTGGGCGCGCCTGAGCCCTTACGACGGCTACAAGCTCAGTTTCGAAATTGATTTTGACCACCCGGCCGTGGACTCCACTGGTCAACGGGTCGAGTTCGACATGGGCAGCGATTCGTATATTCGCGACATTGCGCGGGCCCGCACCTTTGGCTTCACCAAAGACGTCGAGATGATGCGCGCCAACGGCTTGGCACTTGGTGGCGGTCTCGACAACGCCATCGTCATGGACGACTACAAGGTGCTCAATACAGAAGGCTTGCGCTACAACGACGAGTTCGTCAAACACAAGATTTTGGACGCCATGGGCGACCTGTATCTGCTGGGCAAACCATTGCTGGCCGCCTACAGCGCGTTTCGGTCGGGTCATGCGATGAACAACCAACTGTTGCGCGAGTTGCTGGCCCACCCTGAGGCCTATGAAATCGTCAGCTTCACCGACGAAAAAACCGCACCAAAAGGCTTGGCGCAACTTGCGCCGGCGTGGTAACCGGCACTTCACGCTAAGGCTTCACCATGCTGCTCTTTCGTTGGCTTCTGATCTTGCTCATGCTGGCAGCTGGTGCCTGCTTCGCCTTGTTTGCCATCACCGGGCAGCCGCGCTTCAAACGCTACGGTCTGCTGATTTTGAAGTGGACGCTGGTCTCAGCCTTCGGCTTTTTCGCAGTCTTGACGCTTGAGCGCTTGCGTTGAAGATCGATGGATCGTGGTCGATGTCTAGCGTGGCGTCGAATTTCTTGAACTTTCCGGTCACTGCGCCCCCCATCTGCTTGACTGTGAATTCAATCTGACTTTGATCCAGGAT
Source organism: Comamonadaceae bacterium (assembly GCA_947374505.1). Classification (GTDB taxonomy): domain Bacteria; phylum Pseudomonadota; class Gammaproteobacteria; order Burkholderiales; family Burkholderiaceae_C; genus Polaromonas. Next base: position 21,583 of record CANCCE010000002.1, read on the forward strand.
CACACCGCGAGGAGCGGCATGGACAAGGCCTACCCAGTCAAAAAACAAGCTTGCGGATGAAAGAACGCGACTTTAACCGACGACCTGTGTCGAATTTTTTAAAAGGGATAAACGCCAAAATACGCAGGCGCACAAATCTAAACAGCCTGCCGGCTACTCATCCCGCATCAACAGTGTTCGATTGGCACGCAGCGCCAGCAAGGTGCAGGCAACCCCCGACAGCAGGTAAATGCTGACGGCCACCAGGCCAAAGCGTGCCGACAAACCGAGCGCGACCAGCGGCGCAAAAGCTGCGCCTATCAGCCAGGCCAGATCGGTCGTCAGCGCAGCACCGGTGTAGCGTAAGTGAGGCAAGAAGTTGGCTGTCACAGCACCGGCCGCCTGGCCATAAGACAGGCCCAGCAAGACAAAGCCAATCAGGATGAAGGTGTCCTGTCCGATGGTGCCACCGCCTAGCAACATGGGCGCAAACAAAGCAAACACGCCAATCAAAACAGCCAGCAAGCCCAGCGTACTGCGCCGTCCGATGCGGTCGGCCAACAGGCCACACACAGGCATGGCGCCAGCCGCCAGCAAAGCGCCAACTATTTGCACAACAAGGAACTCACCGATCAATTGCTCCGAGTACAACATCACCCAAGACAGCGGAAACACCGTGACGATGTGAAACAGGGCAAAACTGGCCAGCGCGGCAAAGGCGCCTATCAACAAGTTGTTGCCTTGGGTGCTGATCAGTTCGCGCAGGCTGCAGGGTTGCAGTTCATTGGCATCCAGCTCGCGCTCGTACTCACGCGTGACCACCAGGCGCAGGCGGGCAAACAAGGCCACCACATTGATGGCGAAGGCGGCAAAGAAAGGGTAGCGCCAGCCCCAGTCTAAAAACTCCGCGCTGCTCAAATTGCTCCAGAGATAAGCAAACAGACTGCAGGCAATCAAAAACCCCAGCGGTGCGCCCAGCTGGCCCAGCATGGCATACCAGCCGCGCCGGTCTTCGGGTGCGTTCAAGGCCAACAGCGATGGGAGTCCGTCCCACGAGCCGCCAAGCGCCAAGCCCTGGCCGATTCGGCACAACGCCAGCAAGGCAATGGCGCCGACACCCAACACCTGGTAACTTGGCAACAAGGCCATGCCGGCGGTGGCGCAACCCAGCAACAACAACGCCAGGCTGAGCTTGGCGCTGCGGCCGTAACGGCGTTGTAGCCACATGCCAGCGACCGTGCCCAAAGGTCGCACGACAAAGGCGAGGGAAAACAAAATAAACGCGTAGAGGGTGCCCTGCAGGCTGTCCACAAAAGGAAAGAACACCGCGGGAAAGACCAGCACCGAGGCGATGCCAAAAACAAAAAAATCGAAATACTCAGAAGCCCGCCCGATCACCACGCCCACAGCGATATCGCCCGGGGCGACGCTGTCGCTTGATGGCGCAAGGCTGTGGCGACTGGGCTGTTGACGGGTGTCAGGACCGACAACGCTGGCTGGACAGAGGTTCATGGTGGGTGAGGCAGTGTTTTGCATGGTGAAAAAAGTTGATTCAAATCAATTTACCTTGGGCAATATGTCCAATCGTTGATTTGAATCAATGAAGCTACAGTAATGATCAATTCGCAATTAGCGTTTACCCTTTGTAGCTGGTCACCAAGCATGTCACTCCCACCGGATAGTTTTCGAACCTTAAAACGCTTGGCCCTGTTGCTGGCGACCTTGCCTTTAGCGGCTTGCAGCACGATTGTGATGAAGCCCTTCGGCGACATCGCGCAGCAGCAATCACAGCTGATTGTCACCGCCGTCGTGCTGATGCTGCTGATAGTGGTGCCGGTGATCGCCCTGACGCTGGTGTTTGCCTGGCGCTACCGTAGCACCAACCAAGCGGCGCCTTACACGCCGGAGTGGGACCACTCGACCCGCCTTGAGTTGCTGATTTGGGGCGCCCCTTTGCTGATCATCATTGCGCTGGGCGCAGTGACCTGGATCAGCACCCACAAGTTAGACCCCTACCGTCCTCTGGAACGGCTGGACGCCCATCGGCCACTTGTCGCTGGTGTCAAACCTTTCGTCGTTGAGGTCGTGGCGCTGGATTGGAAATGGTTGTTTGTTTACCCTGAGCTGGGCATTGCTACTGTGAACGAGCTGGCAGCTCCGGTAGACCGACCCATCGAATTCAAAATCACGGCGTCTACGGTGATGAATTCTTTCTATATTCCAGCGCTGGCAGGACAGATTTACGCCATGCCCGGCATGCAAACTCAGCTGCACGCGGTGATCAACACAGCCGGCGTGTATGACGGCTTTTCGGCCAATTACAGCGGCCGGGGCTTTTCACACATGCGCTTCAAGTTTTTGGGGTTGGCACCCGCAGATTTTGAGCGCTGGGTGCAAACCACCAGAAGCGCTGGCGGTGAGCTGGCCCGCCAGGAGTATTTGAAACTCGAGCAACCCAGCGAAAGCGAACCGGTGCGGCGTTACGCCAGCGTTGACGCCGGGTTGTACCAAGCCATTTTGAACCGCTGCGTCGACAGCAACAAGATGTGCATGGGCCAAATGATGGCCATCGATGCAGCTGGCGGTCTGGGCAAGGGCAGCATCGACGGTTTGTCGAGCCAACCTTGGCGAGATGTCCAGCGCACTTACGTCGCTGCCTTGTGCACGCCTGACAACCTCAGCGGCGAAGGCCCTGTGGCCTATTTAAAAAAATAACCGAGATCTCACATGTTCCCCGTTCAAGATATTTTGAAGCTTGTGTTTGGCCGCCTAGGCCCGGACGCCATACCGCACGACCCGATTGTTTTGGGCACCCTTGCGATGGTGATTCTGGGCGGCTTGTCACTGTTTGTGGCGATGACCTACTACCGCGTCTGGGGGACGCTGTGGCGCGACTGGATGACCAGCATCGATCACAAAAAAATTGGCATCATGTATATCATCTTGGCGGTGGTGATGCTGTTGCGCGGTTTTGTTGATGCGCTTCTCATGCGCGCCCAACAAGCCATGTCATTCGGTGACAACGCCGGTTTTTTACCGCCTCACCATTACGACCAAATTTTCACGGCACACGGCGTGTTGATGATCTTTTTCGTTGCCATGCCAGTCATCACGGGCTTCATGAACTATGTGGTGCCCTTGCAAATCGGTGCGCGTGACGTGTCGTTTCCGTTCTTGAACAACTTCAGCTTCTGGATGACCGCCAGTGGTGCGGTTCTGATGATGATTTCTCTGTTTGTCGGCGAGTTTGCGGCTACGGGCTGGCTGGCTTATCCACCGCTGTCCGGCATTTTGCAGAGTTCGGGAGTCGGCGTTGACTACTACATTTGGGCGCTGCAAATTGCCGGTGTCGGCACCTCGCTGTCGGGGATCAACTTGATCGCCACCATCATCAAAATGCGCGCCCCTGGCATGACCATGATGAAGATGCCCATCTTCACTTGGACGGCACTGTGCACCAATGTCTTGATCGTCGCGGCTTTCCCCGTGCTGACGGCTGTGTTGGCTTTGCTGACACTGGACCGCACCGTCGGCACCAACTTCTTCACCAATGACCTCGGCGGCAACGCCATGATGTACGTCAACTTGATCTGGATTTGGGGCCATCCCGAGGTCTATATCTTGGTTTTGCCTTGCTTCGGTATTTTCTCCGAGGTGATTTCAACCTACAGCCACAAACGCCTCTTTGGTTATGCCTCCATGGTTTACGCCACTGTCGTCATCACCGTGTTGTCGTACGTGGTTTGGCTGCACCACTTTTTCACCATGGGCTCGGGTGCCAGCGTGAACGCTTTCTTTGGCATCACCACCATGATCATCTCGATCCCGACCGGCGCGAAGATATTCAACTGGCTGTTCACCATGTACCGCGGCCGCATTGTTTTTGACGTGCCGATGCTGTGGTCGATTGGTTTCATGGTCACTTTTGTGATCGGCGGCATGACCGGTGTGTTGTTGGCCGTGCCGGCGGCTGACTTCGTGTTGCACAACAGCTTGTTCCTGATTGCCCATTTCCACAACGTGATCATTGGCAGCGTTGTGTTTGGCATGTTTGCCGGTATCAATTACTGGTTTCCAAAAGCCTTCGGCTACAAGCTGGATGCGTTTTGGGGCAAGTGTTCATTCTGGTTCTGGCTGGTCGGCTTCTACATGGCCTTCATGCCGCTGTATGTGCTCGGTCTGATGGGCGTGACCCGCCGCATGAGTCATTTTGAGGATCCATCGCTGCAAATCTGGTTTCAGGTGGCCGCCTTAGGTGCCGTGCTGATCGCCATTGGGATTGCCTGTTTCTTGATCCAACTGGCCGTGAGCTACCGCAACCGGGAGCAGCTGCGCGACGCCACCGGCGACCCATGGAATGGCCGGACGCTTGAATGGTCAACGTCCTCGCCACCGCCGGAATACAACTTCGCCTTCACACCCGTCGTGCATGAACTCGATGCTTGGCACGACATGAAACAGCGCGGACACCAGCGGCCGGTTGCCGGCTTCAAAGCGATTCACATGCCAAAAAACACGGCGGCCGGTTTTGTCATCGCCATGCTCTGCGTTGTCATCGGGTTTTCTTTGACCTGGCACATGTGGCTGGTGGCCGGGCTGTTCTTCGCCCTGGTGCTGGTGACGGTTGTTGTGCACACCTTCAACTACCAACGCGACTTTTATATTCCGGCAGACCATGTCACCGAGATTGAAAACCTGCGCACGCTCTCCCTTGCGGCGCAGGCCTGAACTTAACTCTTGAAGCGTCCCTAACCATGCAGACTTCTACACTTTTGGCGGCCGGTCACCCGGTACGCTTTTATGACGATGGTGCTCACCATCCCCAGCAAGGCACTTTGCTGGGATTCTGGATCTACCTGATGAGCGACTGCCTGATCTTTGCTGTCCTGTTTGCTGTTTATGCGGTGCTGGGTCGCGGTTATGCGGCCGGTCCATCGGGCGCTGATTTGTTCAACTTGCCGCTGGTGGCGGCCAACACAGCCTTGCTGTTGTTCTCCTCCGTCACCTATGGCTTGGCCATGATCGGCATGCAGCATGGTCACAAAAAGGCAGTGCTCGGTTGGCTGGCCGTCACGGCTTTGTTTGGCTTGGGCTTTCTGAGCTTGGAGCTGTTTGAGTTCTCGCATTTGATCCATGAAGGTGCGGGCCCGCAGCGCAGCGCTTTTCTATCGTCATTTTTCACCTTGGTTGGTACCCATGGTTTGCATGTCACCTTCGGCACGATCTGGTTGGTGACCTTGATGTTTCAAGTCAGTCGCTTTGGATTGACCCTTGAGAACAAGCGCCGCTTGATGTGCTTGTCGATGTTCTGGCACTTTCTGGATGTGGTCTGGATTGGCGTCTTCACCTTTGTTTATTTGATGGGAGTGTTGCCATGAGCGAGCACCATATTGCGTCCGACGACCACAGCGATCACCACAGCGATGACGACAGCGGCTACCACGCCAGCGTCAAAGGTTATTTGACCGGGTTTTGCCTGTCGGTGGTTCTCACCGCGATCCCCTTTTGGCTGGTGATGGCCAAGGTATTGCCCTCGTCGGGCATCACGGCCTTGGTGGTGCTGGGATTCGCCGCGCTGCAAATCGTCGTCCACATGGTTTACTTTTTACACATGAACACGCGGGTCGAGGGCGGCTGGTCGATGCTGGCCCTGCTGTTCACCGGGGTGCTGGTGCTGATCATGTTGTCTGGGTCGATTTGGGTGATGTACCACCTGAACACCAACATGATGCCGGTGCACGACATGACGGAAATGCGTAACATGCCCTGATCCATGAGCAACGACACCGACCGCCCCCCGCCAGCTGCCAAGCCCTCATGGCTGTTGGCTTGGCTGTTGTTGGCTGCGGCCTTGTTTGTCGGCTTGCTGGCGCTGGGGGGCTGGCAGGTTCAGCGGCTGCAGTGGAAGCTGGCATTGATAGAACGGATTGAGCAGCGGGTACACGCCGCAGCAGTGGCGGCACCCGGCCCGGTCGAATGGTCCGCCATCAGCCGTGAATCGAATGAGTACAGCCGGGTTCAAGTCTCAGGGCGCTTCGACCACGGCCGGGTCACGCTGGTGCGCGCCAGCACCGTGCTGGGCCGTGGTTTTTGGGTGATGACGCCGCTGCAGACCCGCGCTGGTTTTTGGGTGCTGGTGAACCGCGGCTTTGTGCCTGAGGCTGACAGTGCGCAACTGGCACGCTTGGGCCCTGCTGAGCCCCAAGTCATCAGCGGTTTGTTGCGGCTCAGCGAGTCTGGCGGCAGCTTTCTCCAGCACAACGATGCGGCTTCAGGTCGTTGGTACTCGCGAGACGTGCCGGCGATGGCGGCCAGCGTGAAACTCGACGCAACTTCCGTGGCGCCTTACTTTATTGACGCGGTGGCCTCGTCCGATACGCAGGCCTGGCCGCGCGGCGGGCTGACAGTGCTCAGCTTTAACAACCACCACATTGTTTATGCGTTGACCTGGTTTGCGTTGGCGGCCATGTTGGCGTCTGCTGCAGCTTACCTTTGGTTTTCCGAGCGACAACTGCGCAACTTGTTGGCCAGTGGCAAGCAGGTGGCTTTACGTGCGTGAACCGCTGCAACTGTTGCCACTGCAGGCTGATGATTTGAGCGGCGGCGATGTCACTGAAATTCTGGCGGAGCGCAATAATTTACTTCAGCTGATTCAGCTGCGCTGGCTGGCGGTGGGTGGCCAGCTGACCACGATTTTGGGTGTTCAGTTTGTCTTGGGGGCCCGGCTTCCACTGGCCGAAATGTTGACCCTGGTCGCTGCGCTGAGCCTGTTCAACTTGGCCAGTTGGTTGCGCTGCCGTACGGCTGCGGGCGAAATCGTCAATGGCGAGTTGTTCACCGGCTTGCTGGTCGACGTGGCGCTGCTGAGTGCCTTGCTTTATTACAGCGGCGGCATTGCCAACCCTTTTATCTTTTTGTATTTGCTGCAGGTGGCGGTCGGCGCCGTGCTGCTCAAACCACGCTACATCTGGGCCATGGTGCTGCTGACCAGCGGCTGCTTTGTGCTGCTGACGCTGTGGCACCGGCCCTTGATCCTGCCAGACCTCGTGGACCTGACACTGTCGCTGCACTATATTGGGGGGTTGGTGGTTTGTTTTGCGCTGAATGCAGCGCTGCTGGTGATTTTCATTCACCGCATCAGCAGCAACTTGCGCCAGCGTGACGCCCGACTGGCCGATTTGCGCCAACGCGCAGCGGAAGAAGAGCACATTGTCCGCATGGGCTTGTTGGCCTCGGGCGCGGCGCATGAGCTGGGCACGCCGCTCGCCACCTTGTCGGTGATATTGGGTGACTGGGCGCACCACCCGCCCTTGGCCCATGACCTGGTCTTACGCGACGAGATCAAGCTGATGCAATTGCAATTGCAGCGCTGCAAGACCATCGTCAGCGGTATTTTGATGTCGGCGGGCGAGGCCCGCGGCGAGGCCTCGGTGGCGACCACGTTGCATCTTTTTCTGGACCAACTGGTGGACGAATGGCGCAGCGCTCGCCCGACGCAAGTGCTCGACTATCAGCGCAACGACCTGCTGGACAGACCGATTGTGTCTGACTCGGCGCTCAAGCAGATGGTGCGCAATGTGCTCGACAACGGCATTGACGCAGCGCCTTTCATGCCTTTGCAGCTGCGGGTGGAGTGTGCTGACGACTGGCTCTCGCTGAGTATCCGTGATGCGGGCCCGGGCTTTAGCTCTGACATCCTGGCTAATTTCGCCAAGCCCTACTATTCCACCAAAGGCCGACCCGGTAGCGGGCTGGGACTTTTTTTGTCGGTCAATGTGGCGCGTACTTTGGGCGGCAGGATCGACGCCCGCAACCTGGCAGGCGGTGGCGCCGAGGTGGTGATCAAACTGCCATTGGCCGCGCTGACCCTGCGCGAAAGGACAGAGCATGGAAACTGAACGTCGGCTGCTGATTGTCGAAGACGACGATGCTTTCGCCTTGACCTTGAGCCGCTCGTTTGAGCGGCGCGGCTACCAAGTCAAACGCGCTGCGGGTCTGGTCGAGGTGCCCGCTTTGCTATTGACGCACCGGCCCCAATACGCGGTCGTCGACTTGAAACTGGCGGCGGGCGCCTCCGGCCTGAGCTGCGTTCAACTGTTGCACGCGCACGATGCGCTGATGCTGATTGTGGTGCTGACCGGTTACGCCAGCATCGCCACGGCGGTCGAGGCGATCAAGCTGGGCGCGCGGCATTACTTGGCCAAGCCAGCCAACACCGACGACATCGAAGAGGCTTTCGCCCGCGCCCAAGGCGATACGGCGGTAGCGCTGACCACGCGGACAACATCGGTCAAGACCTTGGAATGGGAGCATATCCATGAAGCCTTAGCGGCTGCCGACTTCAATATTTCAGAGACCGCAAGGCGTCTGGGTATGCACCGCCGTACCTTGGCTCGGAAGTTAGAAAAGCAGCGCATCAAATAATTGGCGGTTTCTTTGACGCTTTATAAATGCAGAAGTTTGTAGGGTGTCATTTTCGAGGTTTTTTCGCTACGCCATTCCTGAACTTAGGCTGGCAACCGACACCGTCCAGACGCTTCTTGTGCTTGCTCTGTACGGCCTGGTGCTGCTGAAGGGTATTGTTAACAACCCACCTGCTCGAATGGCTGTTCAATAGCCCTCTTCGGCTTCAAGTCATTTGATTCCAATTGCGCAGGGTGATCTGTTTGAGCAAGTGCTGCTTGAACGCTAACGCCAAGGGTGACAACTTCTTGCTTGCAGGGTGGACGATATGCCAGGCTGAGGGCAGGGGGAAGCCATCAACATCAATGACGCTCACACCGTGCTCCTTCTGACGACCATGCAGGGCATGCCGGGAAATAACCCCAATACCGAGCCCACCAGCGACCGATTCTTTCACCGCTTCATTGCTTCCCAACTCAAGCCGGACATCTGGACGGAACCTCATCTTGCGAAAGTACTGGTCAGCAGCCATACGCGTCCCAGATCCTTTTTCTCGCAAGATGAAGCGACGTTCTGCGAGTTCAGGCAAGGCCACGAGTTTGCGTTTGGCCAGCGGATCTGAGGTCGGTGCAACCAACACAATCGGATTTTGCATAAAGACTTCGTCACCCAGATCCATGTCAGTTGGTGGCATGGACATGATGTAGATATCATCGAGATTTTCGCGTAGACGATGAACCACGCCATCACGATTGAGGATCTCCAACGAAACGTCGATCGCCGGATACTGGGTGCAAAAGCTGCCGATCAAGCGGGGCATGAAGTACTTAGCGGTACTGACCACGGACACCCTTAGCTTGCCTTGTGACAAGCCTTTGATGGCATCGACGCTCTGCCCGAATGAATCCCACGCTTGCGCCACAGAGCGGGCCGTCGCAGCCAACTCCTTACCGACATCAGTCAGATAGATTTTCTTGCCGACAACTTCGTAAAGTGGCAGTCCCACCGACTGCGTGATCTCCTTCAACTGCATAGAGGCCGTCGGCTGAGTCACATGCATCGCCTTGGCCGCGGCACTGACGCTGCCGGTCTCTGCCAATGCCAAGAAAACCCGGAGTTGTCGGAACGTGACGTTCATAGCTTTTTATCTATACATAAGTATTTAAGAATTGATTTTACTAGATAGTCTTAAATTTATAAAATTTGCAGAAGGAGAACCTTTTTGCAAAACTTACTCGATCCCGCCATTCTTTTTTTCGTCATCGGCGTAGTGGCCGGAGCGGTCAAATCGAACCTCGAAATACCCCCCGCCATCTCTCGATTTCTGTCTTTGTATCTGCTGATGGCCTTGGGGCTGAAGGGAGGCTTCGCTCTATCGCATTCAGGACTGACAGCCAACGTTGGCGTTAGTCTGGCGGCCACTATGTCACTGGCCATCGTCATTCCATGGCTAGGCTACTGGTTCCTGAGGCGTTTTGTTTCCGGCTTTGACGCCGCAGCTGTCGCTGGGACTTACGGGTCCGTCAGTGCGGTCACTTTTGTGACGGCTGTTCAGTACTTGGAAAATCAGCAAGTGGCTTACGGTGGGCACATGGCCGCAGGGATGGCCTTGATGGAGTCACCGGCCATCATCATGGCTGTTGTCTTTGCCAATACGCTCAGGCAAAAGGCGTCTCCAGAACCGATCGTCTTGGGAGGCGGCGTTGCGGCCATGGGCCGTCAAACGATCAAACGAACGGTTTCGATTGGAAAAATCCTGCATGAGTCATTCACGGACGGCGCTCAGTTGTTGCTTCTCGGTGCCATGGTCGTGGGTTTGATCACGGGGGATGCGGGGCAGACGGCCATGCAACCTTTCTCCGGCGACCTGTTCAAAGGGATGTTGTGCTTCTTTCTGCTGGACATGGGTCTGATGGCTGCGCGCAATTTACCGCAGTTGCGCGGGAAATCTCCCGTGCTGATCGCTTATGCCGTGTTGGGACCGATCTTTCATGCCAGTCTTGCCCTGGGTCTGGCTTTTCTGTTGAACCTGCCAGCCGGCGATGCTGCCTTGCTCATGGTACTGGCTGCCAGCGCCTCGTACATTGCAGTGCCTGCAGTGCTGCGCTACGCCCTCCCGGAAGCCAATCCTTCGCTGTACTTCAGCCTGAGTCTCGGGGTGACTTTTCCGCTGAACATTCTGGTCGGGATACCCACTTACACGGCCATTGCGCAAGCGTGCCTCTGATGATTTTGCGATGACAACCCCCGCCCGGACTCTCTAACTAGGTCGTCAAGTTGTCGTCCTGACTCAACACGGCAAGCAAGATCTGGTGTTGGCGCCGTTGGAGGCGGCCCTAGGCTGCCATTTGGTGCACACGGATGGCTATGACACGGACAGTTGGGCACGTTCGCCCGCGAGGTAGCCCGCCCCGGGTCACAAATGGACGCGGCTAGAAGAAAGGCAACCATCGGAATGGCCCAGACCCTTTTGCAGGCTTGATGCCATGGAACACCGAGGTCTTGCTCTGGGTCGATCAGGACAGCGAAAGTGAGGCGACTGGCTTCGCACAAGGACCGGCCCAAAGCCTTCAACGGGCGGTCAAAACTTGGGGAGAACTGGCGTCTTTCGCCGCTGAGGCCAATTTTCCGGAACGCCACTTAGCGTTACGACCCGGCCGAGACGATCATCTGGACACCATTAAGGGCGTCCATGACCAGAAAAGCCTGGTGCAAGCCTTTAATTTGGCAGTGGCGGAATCAGAATTTGGTCCTGCACGGTGTGCGCTAAACAAGATCATCGGCTTTTAAAATTTGGAAAGTTTGCAGACCCTGGCCGGTGTGATTTTTGTGACCCTTGACGATTGGGAAACAAGGGTCAGATTGACTGGGCGCAGTCCCCGGTTGAAACTAACTTTCGCTCCGGAATTCATTCCAACAAAGCTTAGGGCGAGCAGTCAGCAGAAATGATTTTGAAAATTTAGAAGCTGGTTGCGACTGAGTAGCCCTTCATGGCCTGAGTTTTTATCCCGGTTCTTTGCGACCGTCGGCTGATGACACCAAAGCTGACGCTCGATAAGTCGACATGATTGACGCATCCGCTGCAAAAAGCCATACAGATCCAGTTCAGAATACGCAGCCAAGTCGCAAGGTGCGGTTGATAGAAAAAACATCACCGGCTGCGCCCATCCCGATAAGCCCCATCCATTTTTCCGCCCAAGCCGCTGGCCTTCGCCAGTCTGGCCATGGCCGGGCCAACGTGCGCATGGGTGATGGCCAAGCCCAAAGCATCAGCAGCGTCTTTGCCCGGCAGTGACGGCAATTTGAGCAGCCGCATCACCATCTCTTGCACCTCGGCTTTGCCCGCTTTACCGTAGCCGGCCACAGCTTTTTTCATTTGCAAGGCGGTGTATTCGCTCACCTGCAAATCAGTCGATACCAGCGCGGTGATGCAGGCGCCGCGGGCTTGGCCCAACAACAAGGTGGCTTGCGGGTTGACGTTGACAAAAATGATTTCAACCGAGGCTTGATCGGGTTGGTAGCGGGCGACCACTTCGCGGACGCCGTCAAACAAAACCTTGAGTCGCGCCGGCAAAGGCCCGCCCACCATGTTCGTGGTTTTGATGGTGCCGCTGGCCACGTAGCTCAGTGTTGAGCCATCGACATCGATGACGCCAAAACCGGTGATTTGCAGCCCGGGGTCAATGCCTAAGATACGCATCAGGGCACATCCACGCCGCCCATGCGCGCGACGATGGTGTTGGCACGCGAGGCCAGGTAGTCTGAGTTGGGCCGGCTTTCGAAATAGCGTGGTCGCGGCAGCATCACCGCCAACCGCGCGGCTTCGTAGGGGCTGAGTCGGGCGGCTGGTTTGCGAAAGTAGTGCTGGGCTGCAGCCTCGGCACCAAAAATGCCTTCGCCCCATTCGACGTTGTTGAGGTAAATTTCCAGAATGCGTTGTTTGTTGAGCATCGATTCAAGCAGCAGTGTCAGCAGCAGTTCTTCACCTTTGCGCAGCAAGGTGCGCTCACCGGAGAGAAAAAGATTTTTGGCCAGTTGCTGGGTGATGGTCGAGCCGCCGATGATTTTGGGCGCTTTGGCGACAAGTGTCGGGGGTGCAGGTGCAGCGCTGAAAATGCTGGACTTTTTGCCTTGCTGACGCTTAGCCATGTCGGCGGCGATCCTGTCCGCTTGTTTTTGTGCGCGTTGCTCGGCAACGGCATTTTTCCCCCAGGCTTTTTCGAGCGCTTCCAGATCCAGCCCGTCATGTTCGGTGAAGCTGGCGTCTTCCGAGGCGATGACAGCGCGCTTCAGGTTGACTGAGATTTGCGCATAAGGGACCCAGCGCTGACTCCATTTGAGCGCCCCCGTGGTGCTCACCACCCGGTAAATTTCCGAGCGTTGAAATGCGGTGGATTCAGGCGCGAGGATGGCCATCAGTGCGATGCGGCCGACAAAATAAAGCTGCAGGGCCAGCAACGCCACAAGCACCAGCAAGAGCAACTTGAAAAGGGGCCGCAACAGTGCTTTCAAAGCGAGGCTCATGGCTGCGCCGCCCGCATGACTTGCCGCACCAGCGCAGATTTTCTACTGGCGATGTAGTTTTTTGTGTCGAGGTGTTGCTTCATTTTTTGCTCGTCTTGGATCAGCGTTGGCTGAGCCGGGTCTGCAATGTGTCATCCCGACTGAAATTAAACCGCGAAACCACCACAATCTGGTCGGCTTGACGCCGCATCTCGGGCGTGAATCGTCCAAACGGGGCAGACCGCAAGGCGATGCTTTGTGCTTGCCTGTCCAGCGTGAGATTACCCGAGGTTTGCATGACTTCTGTCGCTAGCAGTTGGCCGTCGAAATTAACCGTCAGGGCCATGGTCAGTTCACCATAAAGTTTTTGGCCGGCGAGTGCTGGAAAGGCGGTCGTGCCTTGGCTTTCAATCTTGCGTCGCAAGCGGTCGTAATACAGCGCGTAGACCTCTTCGCGCGTGGCCGGACTGATGTAACGTTTTTTGGGACGTTCGTTTTCGGCGCTGATGCGTTTTTCGATCTCGGCCAGGATGTTGATCAGTTGCCGGCGTTTTTCTTCACGCTCAGCCTGCGCCGGGTCTTGCGACATTTTTGCGACAACCGGTGGTGGCATCGCGGCGAGCTGTTTTTTGAGCTGTGTCAGCAACTGCATTTGCTGCGCTTGCATCGACTCAATCTTGCGCTGGACTTCGTCGGTGGGGTCGCCCAAATCAGTCAGTGCCGATGTCGGCAGAGGCGATGTGGCGCGGCCTTTGTCCAAGTCGCCACCGCCAGCCAGTGAAAACTGCGCAATGGCTTTGGCTTGGTCAGGCCGCTCGTTGGCCTTGCTGTTGACCAAAATGACTTCCAGCGGGGTGTCTTGGAAAATCCGGTCAAATTGAGCCGGGTCGACCCAGCGAACCGCCAGCAACACGACATGCAGCAGCACGGAAATGCCCAAGGCCAGTTGCAAGGTGCCGGGCGATTTCACGGGTCAGCTGCTGTGGTGATGCATCGCTGATTACGCAGCGGCCGCGCTGGCGGCGTTGGCCGCATCGCCGTCGGGCTCGTTCAGGTCAACGGCGATAGAGATTGGACCGGCGGCGAATTCCGACTCTTCTGAGTCCAAGTCTTCGTCTGCGGCCGCTGCAGCGTCTTCCGGCTCGGTGTCGAGTCGCTCAATCACGGTGCTGTGAATGTCCAGCGTGATCTCGTCTATCTCACCCAGCTTGACGCGCACCCGTGCGCCGCGCGGCAAGCCTTGCGCGCCCGCTGCCGGCAGCACCAGCGGCAAGTCATCGGCACGCACCAAGTTGTCTTTAAAGAAGGTCGCGGTGAGTTCGGTGATGCCGTTTTGTTGCAGGTACTTGAGCGTCCAGTAACGCTCGATCCCGGACTGAAAACCGTTGTAAGCGCTATACGCCGCATCGAAGCCAGAGATGATGGCGAAGAGTTCGGTGTCGCGTTGCTTGAAGGGCGCGGCCAGTGCGGCGGTGCGGCCATGCCGCACGCAAGAAATGATCTGCCACTGGTTCACCAAGTCAACATAACGGCGTAGCGGTGAGGTGCTCCAGGCGTAGCTTTTGACGCCAATGCCAGCGTGTGGCAAGGCCTTGGTGCCCATGCGCACTTTGACGCCCGGCGCCATGCTGGCTTGGCTGCGGTAAATGCCCGGCACGCCATGCTCGGCCAGCCATTCGCCCCAGGTGCTGTTGGCCAAAATCATGGCCTCGGCGACGATCAAATCAAGCGGCGCACCGCGCTGGCGAATGCTGATGCTGACGACCTCATCGCCTTGCGGTTCGCCGCC
>CANCCE010000003.1 GCA_947374505.1 Comamonadaceae bacterium
AGATCAGCGAAGCCTTGCCCATGCGCATGGGTCGGCATGTTGACGGGCATGCCGTCCACGGTCATCGCAAAGTCAGTGCCGTGATCGAGGTTGAAGCCGCGCAAAAAATACTGATTGGCCTTGCCGTCCCCGGAATGCTGGGTGGCCACGACACCCGGAACAGCTTCAACGATGTCGCCGGGTCTTAACTTCGGGCGGGCCTGAAATGACGCCAAGTCTGCAGCGCCTTCGCTGGCGCTGTCTGCAATGCCAATGCTCGCATCACGCGGGCCGAAAACCTCGACCTCTGGAAGATGCATCTCCTGCGCTTGGCCTTCGTTGGCAAAGCAGGCCATCAGCAGCAAGCAGACATGTCGGGGGCGCATTTGTAAACAGAAGAGTCCGCTAAAAAACCTGATTATCAATGAGCCCCTCATGACATCTGAGATTTCACGCTGCCTTGCTTGCCCGCCAGCCCAACCAGATTTCAGCCAACACCACCACCGCCGCAGAAGCGGCCAATAGCGGCATGGCCACCAGCATCACTAAGCCGCCCAAGCCGGCCCATGGGCTGACGCTGCGCCAAGCGCCGGGCAGTAGTTTCGGCAAACCCACCAAGCCAAGAGCGCGGCGCTGAAAGTACATGACCCAGCCGGAAATGATCGAGAACAGTACGCCCGCACCGAAGATGAACAGCAAGGCTTGGTTCCACCAGCCAAACTCACCCCGGTGGAAAGGAATCCCAATGCCCGTGGCCTTGCCAAAGAGGGTCTCCTCTTTCCAGCCGCTGACATACAAACCGGCACCGCTGTAACCGTCGAGCAGCAAGTCAAAGCGCTGGGTCGGGTCTCCGCGGTCCAGCTGGTTGGCACGCCACACCCCGGTGGGGCCTTTCGGCGGCATGATTTCCATAGACGCCTGAGGCGCCTGTTGCCGAATGGCTTGCAATGCTTGCTCCCAGGTCAAGGCGGCTTGGCCCGGCGTCACCGTTGATTTGAATTGCGCTGGAATGCGCGGCGAGGTTTGACCAGTGAAGTCACGCGCCAACCGCACTTGGCCGCCGGCGTACTGACTCCACGTCAGGCCGGTGGTCAACATCACGGCGCTCATGAGCCCCAAGGTCACACCGATAAAAGAATGCCACTGCTTCCACGCCACGCGCCCTTTGGCACTGGCTTGCGGCAAGACCGACTGCCCAGCGCCGGGCCACCATAAAAAGACGCCGGTCACCAGCATCACCATCAGCCAACTGGCGGCCAACTCGATCATCCAACGCCAACGGTCGGACTGCTGCAAGTTTGAATGCAGCTTGCGGGCCCAGACATTGAAGCGGTCAGCTTGCGGCAACTGACCGAGTACCTCGGCTGAATACGGGTTGACGTAGACCACGGTGGAACGCGAAGGGAAACCAAAACTGGGGCGTAAAAAAGCCGGTGCACTTTTGCCCGCAAGGCCTGAATCGCCATGACCGGCATGGCCACCCTGCGGCATAGCCATGGGCGGCATGAACGCCAGCTTGACGCTGTCATCCGCATCTTGCGCGGGCGACACCGAGTGCAGCACCCAACCCGTCGGCATGGCTTGCTGCGCCGCATCGACAGCATCGTCCAGCGGTTTGACTTGTGCCTGTGGTGTCACCGTGTCCAGGTGCGCGTACAAAGCGCGCTCAATTTGCGGCGTGAAGACATACAGCAAGCCCGTGCTCGCAGCGATCACAACAAAGGGGGAAGCGATCAATGCCGACCAGAAATGCAGGCGCCAAAGCAAACTGCGACGACGCGCTGTTCGAGTTGATGGACAGTCTATTGACATCTTTGTCCTTGTTTGAAAATAGATCAATGGGCGTATCGAACTTCTGCAAAAAAGGTGCGCATCGGGTACAGGTGGTAGTTCCAGTACTGGTAGTTGTTCACGTTATCTATGCCCGCAGCGACCGTCCAATGGCGGTCGACCTTGTAACGCGCGCGCACATCCATCACAAAGAATTGACTCACACCGGTATAAGAAAAACCGTTGGTATCGGCATTGTTCAAAGTGCCGAATTGGGGGCTGCTGTAGCGAGCGCCAACAGAGGTGCTGAGCTTGTCATCCCAGTGGTAATTGGCCAGTGCGTTGGCACGCCATTTAGGCACGCGCGGCTGGACCTTGTCGATGGTGTCACCGGCCACCAAGACCTGACCGTCGTTTTCCTTGATGCGCGAATCCACATAGGTCACGCTGCCCGACACGTCCAGACCGCGTTTAAAGACATCGCTGCCGTAAAAAGCCGTTTCGACGCCGGTGCTTTGCATGCGCTTGATGTTCTGGACAAAGGTTCGTTGTACGTTGTCCGTGAAAGTGCTCGTTTGTGAGTAAATCGCATCACGCGTGTTCTCGGTAAAGCCCGTCACCCGCAAAATCCCGACACCCAAGTCTTTTTCTGCGCTCAGCTCAGAGGTCCACGAACGCTCGGGCCGCAAGTTAGGATCATTCAAGAAGGCAGTACCCGCGATGGATGTGTTGCCATACATTTCCTGAACCGTGGGCATGCGCAGTGATCGCCCTGTCGACGCTTTAATCACCAGATCAGGCGCCCATTGATGCGAGAGTGCCGCTTTGGGTGAAAAGTTGGTTTCCTCTCTGCCGGCATAGCTTGTCGGCGTGCCCGTGGTGCCTACGTAGCCGTTACTGGTTTTCCAATCTTCGGCACGCAAGCCCAGCACTGTTTTCCAACGCGGCGCAAAGGCCCACACATCTTGCGCGTAGAGGCTTTGCATTTGTGACTTGCCACCAGCTTGGCTTTGTACCGTGGTGGGGGCGCCAGTCGTCCAGTCACCCGTGGTGTTGGAGGTCAGCGTTTTAAGCGTGTAGTTCTCTTGCTGGAAGCCGAAATCCATCACGTGCGCGCCCTTCACACCTTGAGGCCGCCAAGTGCCTTTGAGTGCCACGTTGTTCCAGCCGGTGCCGCCTTGATCAAGCACTTTTTGACCTGTGCCGGTGTACAGAGTGCTGGTACCGCTGACGCCCGATGCGCGGTTTTGGTCCTTCGCATAGTCGTAAAGACTCGCAGCCACTTCCCAGTCGAAAACACCCTGCGTATGGGTCTTGGCCGACAGACCGTGCATGTAATGGGTGATCGACTCTTGTGTTCCGCCAAACGTCGTGTTCGGTACGGAATACGAGTTAACACCGTTGTTAACGCTGCCCGAGTAAACGCGTGCACCTGTCGCTGCATTGGTGAGGTAGGCGTCTGGCGTTCCTCTGCTCGAGTTGTCCCATGTACCCAGCAGATAAGAAACGCGCAGGGTAGAGGAAACGTCATAAGCCACTTTCAGTTTGGCCTGGTCTTGCACTGTGTGGTACTGCGTTGTGGTTCCCAAGATGTCACTGCGTGTGCCGGTGGTGCTCAGGGCATCAAAGATGCCATTGACGCGGGTGCTGGTGCCGCCAACACCGCCAATGCCACAGACCAGCGAGGTACAAGCCGTAGGCGTTGCACGTGAAAACACCATCGGTTGACCGTTGCTGTCGGTGTGGCTCATGGTCAACCAATAAGACCAATCGCCCGACTTGTTGCCCAAACTGGCACTGGCATTCGAGCCACCAAAGCTTTTGTCGGTGTTGTAGACCTTGAAGTTTTGGTTAAAGGCCGTGGCTTTGACATAGGCCTCAAACTGGGTCGGCATCCGCGTCACATAGTCGACCACGGCACCCACCGAATTACCAGGATAGGCTGCCGAAAATGGGCCATACATCACATCGACGCGTTCGATTTCTTCCGGCGTGACCATGCCCCAACGGGGCGCATTGGTGGCCGAGTTGCCCAGATAGTTGGACAACAAAATACCATCGGCGTACACCGCGCTGCGCGCCGGGTTGTTGGCACCCGAGGCCCGACTGGCCAGCACTGCATGGTTGTAGTCACCGATGTAGCGCTTGCGCACAGACAGGCTCGGCAGGTACTTGAGCGCATCTTGGCTGTCGGTCGCGTTGATGGTCTCGGCAATTTGGGCGGCCGTCACGCTCTCCAGCGTCGTCGGAATTTGCGTTGGCAGCGAAGAAGGCTGGCCCGACGTGACCGTCACCACGCCTAACTCTTTGACCTGTGCGCCGCTTTGCGCGAGGGCCGAGCCAGCAAATACCAAGGCTAGCGCCGAGGCAAAATAATTGAAGGGCATGAAAATCTCCAGAAAACAACAAAGCAAATCACGCCCGAGCCCCCAGTGGATGGTGGCGAAGACGCTATCGGATCAATGGTTTAGGAGAAAGTAGGGGGTCCGCGCGCGGGGAGCGGCGCACCAGTGAGCGCCGCAATGCGGGCTTGCGGGATGCTTTGGAGGGCGTAGGCCAACGGCTGTGTCAGCGCCGGCAGGGAAATGGCGACAGGAGGTGGCGCACCGACAGTACCGCACAGGGAACAGTCCAGCGTGTGGCCGGAAGCCACGCCAAGACCTTCATCGCTCTGCCTCTGGTCCTGAATCACCAGCTTCATCACCCCGGAGCCCGAGCAGACCATCTCGATCGACTGCGGATTGATCAGCGGCGAGGCCGCGGCAACACAGACAAACAAAGCAAACCAGACCAGCGCCATGCGGGTGATCAGGTGTGACTTGCGGAGAAACTGCATGGCGGGATTATGAATGAAGCCGCGCTGCCTATGGAGTGCAACTATTGCGGATGGTTAGATTTACCAGCTGACGCAGCCGCAACGACAGACTTTCCTAAGTGACTCAAGTAGTCACGTGAAAGTTGGGTGGAATTGATGTACTTGACGCGGTTGTCGTCTTCATCCATTTGAAGCTCCAACATGCCCTTTAAACGCAGCGTCTTGAGGCGCCGATGGACGGTTGTCGACGATGCGTCTGATGACATCTGCATGGCCTTCAAAACGGTGATCCTTTTGCCGGTACTCCAAAAGGTTGCGAGCAAATCCAGCAGGCGCTCTTCCGGTAAATCCAGCAATGGATAAGCTGGCATTTTCCGCACATCACCCGAAATGCGGAGAAAGTTTAAATATATTTCGCTGTGGTCATTTAGATTTTTCACGGACGAATATTAGCGTTCCGGAAATGAAATGCAAGTTTGCTTTCCCTCTTGGCAATGAGTCGTGATAAGACTTTCAATTTGGTTACATATTTCAAGTTTCTAAGGCGATTACCAGAGACGAAAATAATACCAAAGTTTTTAAAATTATAGACTTGAGAACTTTAGAAAGATGGGCATACCCCGACACAATTAAGTTCAGCGGCGGACCACTAAATCACCTTCAACTGTTGCGCCGCGACCGATGGTCAACAGCTGATAGGTGACGTGCCCCTTGACCACGGCACTGGCCGCGATGACCAACTCACCGCAAACAGCGGTACCTGAAAAAATGCCTTTGATGTGCAGGCTGGCACAAGACACATTCCCCTCGACCTGACCGCGTGGGCCCACATTGACACTGCTGGCTTTGATGGTCCCGCTGGTGCGTCCTTCAATGTGCAAAATGCCGTCGGAAACAATATCACCCGTGAGAGAGAAGCCTTCGCTGATCACGGTCGGCTTGTGCGTGTCGAGCACCGCCACGCCGGTGACGCTGCGCTTTGGAACGGGGACTTCTTCAGCGGGTGTGCTCATGGGCGTGGTGCTTTCATTGTCAAGAATTTCCGGGGGATCAATTTTTGGTTTTTTGAACATAGTAGGCGGTCTCAATAACTTTCTGGGGATCGACCGGGTAGCCGCCGACAGAGATTTCAAAATGCAGGTGCTTGCCGGTGGACGAGCCCGTGTTGCCGACGAGCCCGAGGACGGCGCCCAGATCAACATCCTGGCCTTCTTTCACATCGATGCGGGCCAGGTGAGCGTAAAGCGTTTCAAGGCCACGCTCATGGCGAATGATGACGGTGTTGCCATAGTCTTGGTAGCTGCGCGCCAACACCACTTTGCCGCCTTTCGTCGCACGAACATCGTCGCTGCTGCCCGTGATGAGGTCAACGCCGGTATGGAACTTTGGTCGGCCCGTGATAGGGTGGTTACGGATCCCGAAAGAAGAGCTGGTGGAAAAGTCGACCAGCGGCATTTTGGCGGGCAAGGCATTCAATACATCCATCAAGTCATGGTTCTTGGCGATAGCATCTGACAATTTACCGCGCAGCAGCGGATTGGCAGGCTCAACCTGGTCGCTGCGAAAGCCGCCCATCGCCACGTTCCCATGAATCACCTTGATGGCTTTTTCAGACAGCCCTGTGGCGTCCAGCCGCGCCTTGAGACTGATATTGTCGGACGTCAACGTGGTGGCCGAACTCTGCACAAAGCGCCTGATTTCAATGTCTCGCTCACGGATGGTCTGAGCCAGCGCCAGCATGTCGTCCTTGCTCATGGACAACACCCCGTTGTTGACCAAGTCATCCGCACTGCCCAGCAAAGCTGAGTAAATTTCGTTGTGTGAACGCTCCAGCTTGGCATTGCCGATCACGAGCAAGGCTGAGAAGACCGCCAGCACAGTGATGGTCACGGCACTGGCAGAGCCCAAAAGAATCAAGCCACGGACAACATTGCGTTGCAGGTGACCAGAAACGGAAAAGTACTTGAGGTCGCCTTCTTGCTCAAGGATGATTCTGGAGTCGTGATAATCCCGACGCCATAGCGATGCCAGTGAAGCAGGCAGCGCCATCAGCCATGACGAGCCCCTGCACAATCGATTAACCATCAACTTCATGAGGCCAAAGCTCAGGATGGCGACTTGCTGTCAATGATGGCTATCTCGGCCACTTTCAAGACGGCTGGAACGACGACGGCCCCTTTGGCGGGCACGATGGCGCCCTGAACCAGACCGCCACGTTCGATTTCGATTTCACCGTAGCTCGCATTGCCATTGACGCGACCCGTGCTGCGAATAATGAGGTGTTCTGAGGCCAGCAGTGTGTCGTGAATTTCGCCAAACACATCCGCCTTGCGGACCTTGATGTTGCCGATCAGCTTGCCTTGCGCGCCCACCAAAATTTCGTCTGCCTGAAGATCGCCTTCAAGTGAGCCGTTGATCACAGCACGGCCTGGCACCACGAATTTCCCAGAGACTGTGACGCCTTCGCCAATCACAATGCAGCCCGCCTCATTGGTACGATCATTCATGCTTACTTCCTTACTTAAAGACCTGTTTCATGGGCGGTTTGGACAAACCGGCGACGCTTGTAGCGAAATTGGGGCGAATGAACTCAAGGGGTCATTGACAAGGCCAAAACTTCAGGATCAAAGACGACATGAAATTTCAGTCACATCCTGAGTCGTGAGCACCCATTTAAATTTCGTTTTAACGGTGTTTCAATTGGTTTATTCGCGTATTCAAATGTAACAAACCAATTTGATGAATTTTATCATTTGATTGCGTAATTCGTCAATTTGAGGATCTTTAAAAGAGTCGGGGCAACAAGCAGCAGAAACAGCCCGCGGCAATGCATGCCAGCGTTTTACTGGCTGTTTTTTCGATTTGCTTTGTCGATTTCCTGCAACTGGCGCTTACGTTTGGCCTTGTTTCTGGCCTCGGGTTCGACTGGGCGGTCCCGTTTTTCTTGCGCTTGCCGCGCTAGGGCTTGGCGTTTGCGTTTGACGTTGCGGAAGTGAACGATCACTCGCCCCACGGCAAAGCTGATGGAAGCGCTGACAAGCAGCAGAATAATGCTGGAGGTTTCCATGGCGTGTGATTTTTGTTGGCTTTAACTTAGATTATTCATTCAGTCGGCCAAAAACAGCGCCTGCAGATCATTCAAAAAATCGAAGCCACGCTCAGTCGGCTTGACATGCACCAGATTCCGCTCGATCAAGCCCTTGCGCTCGGCTTCGTCGAGGCCAGGTTGCAGTGCCGTGATGGGCAAGCCGGTTTTTTCAGAAAAGTCCTGCAACTTAAAGCCGTCTCGGAGCCGCAGTGCGTTGAGCATGAACTCAAACGGTAAATCCGCACGGCTGACTTCGGTTTCCTGGGTCACCGCCTCGCCCGCCAAGGCCTTGTCCATGTAGAGCTTGGGATCACGCCAGCGCACTTGGCGCACCACGCGGTGTGCAAAGCTGAGCTTGCTGTGGGCGCCGGCGCCAATGCCCAAGTAATCCCCGAACTGCCAGTAGTTCAGGTTGTGAAAGCAGCGGTGACCGGGCTTGGCATAGGCGGAGACTTCGTAGCGCCCCATGCCGGCTTGGCCGGTCATTTCCGTGATCCGGTCGAGCATGGCGTAGGCCAAGTCTTCTTCAGGGATGACAGGCGGAAATTTGGCGAAATAAGTGTTCGGCTCAATCGTCAGGTGGTAGATCGAAATATGCGGCGGCTGCAAATCGAGCGCCTGCCGCATGTCTTTTTCTAAGCCCTCCAGGGTCTGCCCTGGCAGCGCATACATGATGTCGAGATTGAAAGTATCGAAGCTCGCAGCGGCTTCTTCTACCGCGGCAATCGCCTGCGCCCGGTCATGCACACGGCCGAGCACTTTCAGGTGTTGATCATCAAAGCTTTGCACGCCCACTGACAGACGCGTCACGCCAGCGCCTCGAAAAGCCTTGAAGCGGTCTTTCTCAAAAGTACCGGGATTGGCTTCTAAGGTGATTTCGCAATCGGCGTCGAGCCGCAGGCGCGCCCGAATGTCGCCCAGCAACCGGTCAATAGCCGCCGGCGAAAACAAACTCGGTGTGCCGCCGCCAATGAAGATGCTGTGCACCGTCCGGCCCCAAATCAGGGGCAAAGAGGCTTCCAGGTCGGCCACCAGCGCATCGATGTAGCGCTGCTCGGGCATGGCGCCGCTGGTCACCTCATGCGAGTTGAAATCGCAGTAAGGACACTTTTTCAAACACCACGGCAGATGCACATACAAAGACAGCGGCGGCAAGGCGGTCAGCCGCAAAGTGCCGTCACGCATGTAGTGCTGGATGTCTTTCAACTCGCTCACGACAACCAGCGCTCGCGCATCAGCTGCATCATTTGCCGCGCCGCCTGCCCACGATGGCTGTTGGCGTTCTTGACCTCAACCGGCAGTTCCGCAAAGGTTTTGCCAAAGCTCGGGATGAACATCACCGGGTCAAAGCCAAAGCCATTGCTGCCTACTGGCGTGCGCGCAATCTCGCCGCTGACGCGGCCAACCGCAATCAAAGGCTCGGGGTCGTCTGCTGTGCGAACCGCCACCAAGGTGCTGACCAGCGCAGCACGCCGATCCGTCACATCGGCCATTTGTTCGAGCAGGGCCCGCACATTGTTGTCGTCGCCTTTGGCATAGCCAAACTGCGTGGCGTAGTAAGCCGTGTCAACGCCGGGCAAACCGCCAAAGGCCTGAACGCACAGACCCGCGTCGTCAGCCAATGCAGGCAAACCGCTCAAAGTTGCAGCGTGCCGGGCCTTGGTCAAAGCGTTTTCAACAAAGGTCTTATAGGGCTCTTCGGCCTCGCCGATGCCGAGGTCTGACTGGCGCACCAGTTCCATGCCGAGCGGCAACAGCATGGCTTGCAGTTCAGCCAACTTGCCAGCGTTGTTGGAGGCCAGAACAATTTTCATCAATGTTGAATCCGCAATGTCTTTTCCGTTCAGGCCACCGTTGCCAATGCACTTTTTTGCAGCAACACCAAGTCACGAATACCCTGCTCGGCGAGCTCCAGCAAGGCGTTCATCTCGCTGCGGGTGAAGGCCGCGCCCTCAGCCGTGCCCTGCACTTCCACAAAATGACCGGCGCCGGTCATCACCACATTCATGTCGGTGTCGCAGCCCGCGTCTTCGATGTATTCGAGGTCTAGCAGCGGCATGCCTTGGACGATACCGACCGAGATGGCAGCGACGTGGTCGGTGATCGGCGACTCGGTGAGTTTGCCAGCGGCCATCAGCTTGTTGACCGCGTCTTGGGCGGCGACAAAGGCGCCAGTGATTGCCGCCGTGCGTGTGCCGCCGTCAGCCTGCAACACATCGCAGTCCAGATGAATGGTGCGTTCACCGAGCTTTTTCAAGTCAAAAACCGCCCGCATCGAGCGGCCAATCAAGCGCTGGATTTCTTGGGTGCGGCCGCTTTGCTTGCCGCGCGCGGCCTCGCGGTCGCTGCGGGTGTGGGTGGCGCGCGGCAACATGCCGTATTCGGCAGTGACCCAGCCTTCGCCGCTGCCTTTTTTGTGGCCGGGGACTTTTTCTTCCACCGACGCGGTACACAAGACCTTGGTCGCGCCGAACTCAATCAGCACCGAGCCCTCTGCATAGACGGTGTAGTTGCGCGTCATGCGCACAGGCCGGAGTTGGTGGGCCTGGCGGTCGGAAGATCGGATGAAACTTGGCTTGGTCATGGTTTTTTAAGTGGGCAAGGAAGTTGTAAGCGCGTGATACGAGTCATGGACTCATGGCGCAACACGTGCAGCATCCTCCATTATCAGTCGGCTTGCTTGAATCGCGGCCCTAGTAAACTACGCCCCAAGCTTTCAGATGGCCATTCCAGCCAGACGCGGTCGTTCCAGCTTTCCATGGGCAAGTTGGAATTGCTTTTTGCCCTTATTTTTGCAGACGTGCAGTTAGACTTGGTCCCGCGTCCGGACTCCTTTAGAAAAAGCACCTCCATGTCAGTTTTCAGCATGACGGGCTACGCGACTGCCCAGTCCAGCGCTCCGCGAGCCGCCGCGAGCACCGAAGTTTCGGTCGAGGCCCACGCACGACTGGGCATTGAAATCCGATCCGTCAACAGCCGTTTTTTAGACCTGTCTTTTCGCTTGCCGGACGAACTTCGCCAAGCCGAACCCGCTCTGCGCGAAATACTCACCAGCCAGCTCAAACGTGGCAAAGTCGAATTACGCGTTTGGTTAGAGAGCAGTTCTGCCAGCAGTTTGCGTGCGCCCAGCGCGCAAACCTTGCAACGCCTCGGCTCTTTTGAAGACACCATCAAATCTTGGTTACCAACCGCTGCCGGCTTGAGCGTTGCCGATGTTTTGCGCATCGCCGTCAACGAAGACCAGAAGCCACACGACTACGGCGCAGAACTTTTGAAACTCGCCAAAAAAGCCGTCAAAGACCTGCTGACCGCACGCGAGCGCGAAGGGGCCCGACTGTCGGCCATGCTGACCGACCGCACCGCCCAGTTGCGTGCGCTGTCGGCACAAGCCGGTCCGCTGGTCCCAAAATTGGTGGAACAGCAAAAAACCCGCTTCATGGAACGCTGGAAAGAAGCCATGGCACTGGCCGACAGTGCCGCCCTGCCGGAAGCCGCACAAGACCGGGCGCTAACCGAGGCCACCGCCTTTGCGATTCGAATAGATGTGGCCGAAGAAATCACCCGCCTGGCGTCGCACTTAGATGAAATCGACCGCCTGCTGGCCAAAGGTGGCGAAGTCGGTAAGCGCCTTGATTTCCTGATCCAAGAGCTGCACCGTGAAGCCAACACCATGGGCTCTAAATCAGCCGCCCTCGAACTCACACGCATTTCGGTGGACATGAAAGTACTGATCGAACAGATCCGCGAACAAGTCCAAAACATCGAGTAATCAGGCTTTTTATGGACTACCCCGGAAATTTATTTGTTGTTGCAGCGCCCAGTGGCGCTGGTAAATCGAGCCTCGTCAAGGCGCTGCTGGAGCTGGACTCCAGAGTGCAACCGGCGGTGTCGCACACCACGCGGCCACCGCGAGGGCAAGAAAAGCACGGCCGGGAATATTTCTTTTTATCGAACGACGAGTTCGACGGCATGGTCGAACGCAATGCCTTTCTGGAGTGGGCCCATGTCCACGGTCAGCGCTATGGGACGTCGCGTCACACCATCGAAGAGCGCATGCAACACGGCGCCGATGTGATTTTGGAGATTGACTTCCAGGGCGCCATCAACATCAAGAAAATTTTCACCAATGCGGTGCTGATTTTCATCTTGCCGCCAAGCTGGGAAGAGCTGCGCTCCCGCTTGCAGCGCCGCGGGGAAGACAGTGCCGAGGTCATTGAACTGCGCTTGAAGAATGCAGCTTTGGAGATGGCGCAAGCCCAAGAATTTGACTTCGTTATAATCAATGAGTTGTTCGAGCGTGCGGTTTTTGACCTGAAAACCATTGTTCATGCCCAGCGGCTCAAGTTTTCGGCTCAGCGGCGTGCCCGTGCCGACATCTTCCAAGCCCTGAACATTCCCTGAAACCCTCGCTCACCCCAGCGCTTACTGCTTACCCGGAGAACATCATGGCCCGCATCACTGTTGAAGACTGCCTGGAACAAATTCCCAACCGTTTTGAGTTGGTTTTGGCTGCGACTTACCGCGCCCGTATGCTGAGCCAAGGTCACGCCGCCAAGATCGAAAGCAAAAATAAGCCCGGTGTGACGGCTCTGCGCGAAATTGCAGCCGGCAAGATCGGCCTCGAGATGCTGAAAAAAGTACCCCTCTGATCTTTTTCGCTGCCCCTGAAAAGCACCGCTTGACGGTGCTTTTTTGTTTTCGACGTCCAGAAAATCTCTGCGTGTAGCGAAGGTTTTCGCTCTCAAGATACATTTAAGGTTATGAGTTCGCTCCTTTCGCCGGTTATGGCCAAGCCAACCCCTGCCGCAGCCAACGCTGCAGCAGCGAGCTTTGCCGTGCTCACAGCCAAGCTTGATTACATGAGCCCGGCCGACGTCGACAACGTGCGCCGTGCTTACCGGTTTGCGGATGAAGCACACCTCGGGCAACTTCGCAACAGTGGCCAGCCCTACATCACCCACCCGATTGCCGTGGCGCAGCAATGCGCCGAATGGAAGCTTGACGCGCAGGCACTCATGGCCGCGCTGCTGCACGATGCCATTGAAGACTGCGGCGTCACCAAGCCTGACCTGATCGAGCGCTTTGGCGCGCCGGTGGCCGAACTGGTCGACGGACTGACCAAGCTGGAAAAGCTGGAGTTCAACACCCGCGAAGAAAATCAGGCGGAGTCTTTCCGCAAGATGCTGCTGGCCATGGCCCGCGATGTCCGCGTCATTTTGATCAAACTGGCCGACCGCACCCACAACATGCGCACGCTGGGCGACGCACCCCGTGCCAAGTGGGCGCGCATCGCCAGTGAAACGCTGGACATCTATGCGCCGATTGCCCACCGATTGGGTCTGAACACGACCTACCGCGAGTTGCAGGACCTGGCTTTTCAGCATCTCCACCCTTGGCGTTACGCCACGCTGGCGAAGGCACTGTCGCGTTCGCGCGGACGGCGCCGCGATGTCATCACGCGCGTTCAAACAGAAGTTGAAGCAGCCTTTACCGCCGCCAACATCCCCGTGCAAATTGACGGACGTGAAAAAACGCTGTATTCGATTTACAGCAAGATGGATCAAAAGCACCTGTCATTTGCGCAAGTGACTGACATTTACGGCTTTCGTGTCATCGTCGACGGCCTGACGGCTTGCTACACCGCCATGGGCGTGCTGCACCAACTCTACAAGCCACTGCCCGGACGATTCAAAGATTACATCGCGATTCCAAAGATCAACGGCTACCAGTCACTGCACACGACGCTGGTCGGACCCTTCGGGACCAATATTGAGTTTCAGATGCGCACCGAAGCCATGCACGTGGTGGCTGAGTCTGGTGTCGCCGCACACTGGCTTTACAAGGCGACGACTCCGGGCAGCGATGATTCGCAAAACTTGGGCACGCAGTGGTTGCAGTCCTTGCTCGACATCCAGCACGAAACAGTCGACGCCGCAGAGTTTTGGGACCATGTCAAGATTGATCTTTTCCCGGACGCTGTTTATGTGTTCACGCCAAAAAGCAAGATCATGGCGATGCCGCGCGGCGCAACCATTGTCGACTTCGCCTATGCGATTCACAGCGATATCGGGCACCGTGCGGTCGCCGCCAAAGTCAATGGCGAGCAAGTGCCGCTGCGAACCGAACTGCACAACGGCGACGTGATTGAGATCGTCACCACGCCGGTTTCCAGCCCCAACCCCGCTTGGCTGGGTTTTGTCCGCACGGGCAAGGCTCGATCGAAAATCCGCCACCACCTCAAAACCATGGCGCTGACCGAGTCACAAGATTTGGGCGAGAAGATGTTGGCCCATGCTTTGCGTGCAGAAGGCATTGACAAGCTACCTGAAGACGACGAAAAAAACCGCCTGTTGTGGGAAAAAATTCTGCGCTTCAGTGGCAACCGTTCACGTGCAGATTTACTGACCGACGTCGGTCTTGGCAAACGCATCGCCACCATTGTGGCCAAGCGCATCGTCGGACTGTTAGGCGAAGCCGGCGAAAAACCCAATGTACTGCTGATGAGCCGGGAACGCTTTACCGAGCATGAGTCGGTGTCACAAGGTGCGCTGCTGCTGGACGGCAGCGAAGGCGCCTCGATCCACTTCGCCAAGTGCTGCAAACCGATTCCAGGCGACAACGTCATGGGTTACCTCGGTCGCGGCGAAGGGCTGATGGTCCACACCGAAGATTGCGCGGTGGCCAAGCGGCTGCTGCAGCGCGACAGCGAACGCTTTATTGCCGTCGACTGGTCAGACGAACCTGTTCGCGCCTTCGAAACCGATTTACTGGTGACCGTCTCAAACGGCAAAGGGGTCTTGGCCCGCGTTGCTGCGGCCATGGCGTCAGCCGAGGCCGACATCACCCAAGTTGAGATTGAACAAGGTTCCGGACAAGATGCCACCGACCTGCGTTTCAGTGTTGACGTTCGCGACCGTGTACATTTGGCAGCCGTGATGCGCAACGTGAAGCGCGCCACCTCAGTGCTGCGTGTCCAAAGGGTCAAGTCGGGGACGTAGAAGGCGGTGCCGGATAGCTCACCGCCAGCACCTCCACCAACTGCACGCCGCTGGGCGTGACCAAGTTAACCTCATCCCCAACACGCGCCTTGAGCAGTGTGCGTGCCGCCGGTGACACCCAGCTGATCTCACCGGCCGAGCTGTCTGCTTCGTCAATCCCCAGGATGGTCACGCGTTGCTCGGTCTTGCCGTCAACCAAATAGCGCACGGTCGCGCCAAAAAATACCTGATCGCCGCCATGGTGCACTGAAGGGTCGGTGATCTCAGCGATCTCCATTCGTTTTGTCAGGAAACGGATGCGGCGGTCAATTTCGCGCAGCCGTTTTTTACCGTAAATGTAATCGCCGTTTTCGGACCGGTCACCATTGCTGGCGGCCCAGTGAACAATGTCCACGACCTTCGGCCGCTCGTTGTCGATCAAATCCAGCAGCTCGGCTTTGAGCCTGGCGTAGCCCGCAGGCGTGATGTAGTTTTTGCCACCCGCCGGTAACGGCGGCAGGGTCAACTCTTCATCGTCCGAATCGGTTTCTTGGGTAAAGGCTTTGCTCATGGCGATAGCAGTGACAACTGCGGTTCAAAAGAATGAGCTTACCGTGACTCACTGCAACTGAATGTCTTGTGTGCGCATCAGTGTGCCGAACTTCTGAATTTCAGATCGAATGAATTGCCCAAATTGCGCCGCGTTCAAACCTTGGGGATCACCCGCCAGCGCTTGCAGTCGATCTCGAAATTCAGGCGTCTCGACCGCTGCAGTGAGCGCGTTGCTGAGTTTTTGGACGATGTCACTGGGGGTGCCCGCAGGTGCCATGACGCCATACCAACCGGCGGACTCGGTGTTGACACCTTGTTCGATGGCGGTCGGTAATTGGGGCAACAAAGCCGAGCGGTTTTTGCTCAGAATGGCCAGCGGCTTGGCCGAGCCACCGCGAACCAGGGGCAATGCAGAAGCTGTGCCGGCGACCAGGAAATCTACATGCCCGCCCTGTAAATCATTGATGGCGGGTGCAATACCCCGGTAAGGTACGTGGGTGGGCTTGATGCCTGCGGCCTCTGCAAAAGAGGCTGTACTCAGATGGGTACTGCTGCCAATGCCAGAGGTTGCATAACGCAACTTATCCCCTTCGGACTTGCCCATTTTCACGAGGTCGGCAAGGTTGTTAAGGCGGCTGTTTTTATTCACCAAAATGATCTGGGGACCGCTGTAAACCAATGAAACTGGCGTCAAGTCTTTGAGTAAGTCATAGGGCAATTTTCTGCCACTGCCGCTGTTGATGGCGGCCGCGTCATTAGCCAACAGCAAGGTGTAGCCATCAGCCTGAGACTTGGCCACAAAGTCGACACCGATGATGGTCCCGCCGCCATCTTTGTTAATGATGACCACCGATTGGCCCAAGTCTTTTTGCATGCGATCGGCGATCAGTCGACCCAAGATGTCGGCCGCCCCGCCCGGTGCGAACGGCACCACCAGACGGATGGGCTTGCTTGGGTAAGACTGAGCAGAGTTTGCACCTGACTGCGCCCAAGCCCCCAACGGTCCGCAACAGGCCAAGGCCAGTACACACAGCCATGCGGGTTGAATGAATCGCGCAAAGCGCAGAGGATGAAATTTGAGGTTCACAAGAGGCTCCTGAGGAAAAGTGACTTTTAACTTTTTTTCTAAAAATGTTCAGTTTTCCTGAATGCGTTGACCCAAATTTTCCAAGCCATAGAACTTGAGCACTTCGTCGACACGGGCCGGATCGGGTTTGGCATGAAAGAAACCATGCTGGCTCGGCGTCATTCCGCTGAGTTGCTGAAGGTCCCAGAGGGTTTCTGCCATTTTGAAACAAGTGGCAATGCCGTCAATCACCGTGGCGCCAGCGATGTGGTGCACACCCGCATTGGCCAACAACAGGTTCATGGGCATTTCTCCGGGGACGATCACATCCACCCCTTTGTCACGGACCAACCGCTCGGCATTTTCACAAATGGTGTCGATGACGGCCTGTTGTTTAGACGGATCAGTCAACGCTTCGGCCACTTGGTTGAAAGTAACACCGGCTTCGGCAATCCCGGCAAATCGCTCAGAGACCCCCCATTGACGGACCTGCTCAGGCCAGAAATCCAGACGTTCCGTGTTAAAAAACAGCATGCCCACCCGACGGCCATACAAACCGGAAAGATGAAAAGCGGTTTCGCCATAGCCCACCACCGGGATGTTCACCAGCGTTCGAATATCACGGATCATGGGGCTGGGAATGCTGGCCAACACCATGGCCTGGAAACCTTGGCGCTCGGCCTCACGCGCGGCAGTGATCCACTGCAAACCATGCAGCCAATAAAGCGTGGAATATTTGATGTCAGTGCCCGGATAGTCAGTCGGGTAGGTGCCGGGAATTTGCCCGTGCATCACCACTTCGGTGTCCGGGCGGACGACCTTGTGGATGCGCTCGCGCAAGGCGTCGCGGTAGGCCGGCAAATCGCCTAGAACTGTGAAACTTTGGTGCCAGATACGCATGCTCATGCTTGACTTTCTGTGGGATGAAGATTCAGGGATTGATGGCCAACCCGGTTGATTTGAGCACCGCGCTCCAGCGCATAAGATCGTCTTTGATCTTGGCGCCATAGGCCTCGGGGCTGGTGCCTTCGGCATCAAATCCACCGGTCCGTAAAACCTGCGCAATCTCGGGCAGTTTGAGTATTTGCGCCACCTCGGTCTGCAAGCGCGCCACGATAGCCTTGGGGGTAGCGGCAGGCGCCATCAGTCCGTACCAAGAGTTCACCTCGTAGCCGGCGTAGACCTCGGCGATGGCGGGGAGTTGGGGCAGCAGACTTGAGCGTTTGAGGGTGCTCACCGCCAAACCCCGCAGTCGGCCTGATTCGATGTTGGGAATGGCACCCGAGATGTTGATGAAGGCCATGTCGATTTGGCCGCCAATCAAATCCGTGAGCACGGGGGCGGCTCCCTTATAGGGCACATGCAAGATATCGATGCCAGCGGCTATCTGCAGCATTTCTCCCGCCAAATGGGTCGTGCTTCCCGGCCCCACGGAACCATAGCTGAGTTTTCCTGGGCGCTGTTTAGCGTAGGCGATCAACTCCTGAAAGGTTTTAACCGGCATGTCGGCACGCACCAGCAAGACTGTTGGCGCAGAGACAATTTGCGTCACTGGCTGGAAGTCTTTCTCTGAGTTGTAGGGAAAGTCTTTTTGCATCGACGGACTGATGGCGATCGGGCCCACATGCGAGAACAGCAAGGTGTAGCCGTCTGCCGGTGCTTTAGCCACTATTGCAGAACCAATCACGCCATTGGCACCGGCTCTGTTCTCGATCACGATCGGCTGGCCGAGGCGTTCAGACAGCTTGGCGAAGATGGGCCGTGCCACGATGTCGGCGGGGCCGCCGGGAGGCCATGGATTGATGACGCGGATGTTCTTGGTGGGGTACACACCTTGGGCCCAGCTTGATGCTGACAGGCACAGCGCCAAGCCGCACAGCGCACCCATCCACTGCCGACGTTGGTGCTGGTTCTCTGAACGTTTGAAAAAAGTCATGCGATTCTTTCTAGTTTGAACGGACTGATAGGCGCTAACCAACAAATCATTGGCCAGTGAATTTTGGCGGCCGCTTTTCCCGAAAGGCGGCGGCCGCTTCCAGGCGGTCCTCGGTGTTGAGTAACAGCGATTGCAAATCGGCCTCTAAGCGCAGCCCGGCGGTGAGGCTCATCTCGTGGCCTTGGTGCACGGCTTCCTTGGCCATCTCCATGGCCAGCGGTGGCTTGCCTGCGAGCCGTTCAGCCAGGGCTTGGGTTTGCGCTGGCAAGGCGTCCACGCTGCACAGCCGCGAGATCAAGCCGATGCGCAAGGCGTGGGCTGCATCGATACGCTCGCCAGACAAAACCAAGTCGAGGGCTTGGCCCAAACCCAGCACCCGACTGGCCCGTTGTGTGCCGCCAGCCGCAGGCAAGATCCCCAGCCCGGTTTCGGGGAAACCAAACAGTGCGTTCTCAGCCCCTATGCGAATGTCGCAACTGAGTGCGATTTCCAGCCCGCCTCCCAGGCAATAGCCATGGATGGACGCGATGGTGGGCTTGCGGATTCGATCGAAACCGCTGACCCAATGCTGATGCACGCGTCGTTGTCGGTCTTGGGCCAACGAATTGACTGTGGTGAATTCGCTGATATCGGCCCCGGCGCAAAATGCTTTTGGCCCAGCCCCTTGCACGACAACCACACGCACAGCGCTATCGGCCTGGGCCTGATCCAACAAACGAGGCAGGCCTTCGCGGACCGCGTTATTGATGGCATTCATGGAAGCCGGGCGATTGATCGTGATCCACGCCACGCCCTCGCGCACAAGCATCAGCACCTCGTCGCTCATCGTGTTTCCTCCGGAACAAACACCGGCACATGGGGATGTGCGGACATCAAACCCCAGGCCACCTGCACCCGCATGCCGATGTGAATGCTTGTCATGTCAGTGACCGACAAGCGCGACATCAGATGCGGCCCCTCATCGGTGCGCACCACCACCACCGCATAGGGCACATCGCCGGCGAACGCCGGACTGGGTGCGCGGTACACCACACTGAAGCTGTACACCTCACCATGCCCACTGGCCTGCACGGCATGGCAATGGGCGTGCCCACAGTGCGGACACGCCGGCTGAGGATAGAAATGAAAGCGCTCACACGCTTCACAGCACGGCAGCACAAAGCCCTTGCCCTGCACTTGATCCCACCAGGAATGAGTCAAATCCAAAGGGGTTGAAACAGTCATGAATCAGGCCCTCCCTAGCAAGGCAGTGCAATGCAAACCAATGATGCCGCCATTGCCGTGAACCAGCACCACCTCGGTATCGGGGACCTGTCGCCCCGCGGCCTGCCCCCTCAACTGACGCACCCCCTCGATCACATGAAACATGCCACCCGCCGTGCCGGGATGCACGGCGCTCAGCAAACCGCCATGGGTGGTCACAGGCAAGCTGCCCTGCAATCCAATGTGTCCATCTTGAACAAAACGACCGCCCTCGCCCTTCGGACAAAAGCCCAAGTCTTCGAGTTCAACGATGACGGTGATCGTGAAGCAGTCATACAACTGAGCAATGTCGACGTCTTTCGGCTGCAGGCCGGCCATCTCGAACGCATCGGCGCCAGACTGAATCGCGCCGGTGCGAAGCATGTCGGTGTGGTCACCAATGTAGGTGTGGGAATAGCCATACCCTTGTCCGAGCAAGTGCACGGGGGTTTGTCGCAAATCGCGTGCATGGTCTTTGCGTGTGAGTACATAGGCCGCTGCGCCATCGCTGACGATGGAGCAATCGAGCACATGAAACGGACTGCTGACGGGTCTTGAAGACAGCACATCGTTGATGGTGAGTGGCTCTTTTTTTTGCGCTAAGGGATTGAGCGCTGCATGGTCTCGCATGTGCACGGCCACCTGGGCCATCTGCTCGGGGGTGGTGCCAAATTCATGCATGTGTCGTTGGGCCAGCAAAGCGTACAAGCTGGGCACCAAGGGACCGTAGGGCTGTTCGTAATCTGGATGGGCCCAGCCCGCATCGGCCATTTTCTGCACTGCGCCGGCGCGAGCGCCGTGCGACAACAGGTTCTGCCCATTGACGCACAACACAGTGTTGCACTGACCACTGGCAATCGCCATGGCCGCATGGTGCAGCATGGAGGTGCCTGTGGCCCCTGCCACGTCCAAGGTGGCCATGTACCGGGGCCGCAAGCCCAACCCCTGGGCAACGACCGCGCACGGCATGGCCCAAGTGGCCACGCGCAGCGGTGAGGTCAGCAATCCATCAACGTCCTTGAGGCTCAGTCCGGCATCGGCCAGCGCATTCAATGCCGCCTCGCGTTGCAAGGCCAGCGCACTCCAACCCGAATGCTGACCCAGACGGCTCTCACCTACACCGGCGATCACGGCTTGCTGCAAGTCCATGTTCTTCATGCCAGCAATCCACGCGCAATCAACATGCGATGTACCTCTGAGGCGCCTTCGCCAACCCGGTAATGACGCACATCCCGATAAAAACGCTCCACCGGAAATTGCCTCACCAATCCCATACCACCATGGATTTGCACAGCCCGGTCAGCCACCCGGCCCACCATCTCCGAGGCATACAACTTGCACATGCTGGCTGCCGAACCAACATCCTCGCCGGCGCTGACGCGCCGTAGCGTTTCATACACAAAGGCCCGAGCCATTGACAACTCAGTGGCCGAGTCCGCCAGCATCCATTGAATGGCTTGACGTTCGGCCAGTGGCTTGCCAAAGGTGCTGCGCTGACGCGCATGAGCGATCGACATCTCTAACAAACGATCTGCTGCGCCTATGCAGGAGGCGGCCACGCCCAAGCGCCCATGCGTGAGTGAGTGCATGGCGATTTGAAAGCCCTGCCCGACCTCCCCGAGCACCGCCGAATCGGGCACAAAACAATCGTCAAAGGTGAGCTCGGCCAATTTGATGGCTTCCGAGCCAATCGTCGTGTCCACCCGCGTGACGCTGAAGCCAGGCGTGCCCTTGTCAACCAAAAACGCTGTGATGCCGCCGCGGGCCTTGAGCGCCGAATCGTTCACCGCCATCACCAGCACCACATCAGCCACATGGGCGCCACTGATCCAGTGTTTACGTCCCGTCAAGCGCCAGCCGCCGTCGCAGCGAACAGCCCGGGTGCGAATGGCCTGCGAATCCGAGCCAGCCTCCGGCTCGGTGAGCGCAAAGGAGGCCGTCATATGACCTTGGGCCAGGGCCGCGACGTATTTTGTTTGCTGCGCTGCCGTGCCATAGGTGGCGATAGCGATCGGATTGAGACCACTGCTGCCATCCAGAATCAGCGTGAAGACACGATGCGAGCGACTGAACTCTTCCAGTGCCAAGCAATAGGTGTTCAGGTCATGCCCGCCGCCCCCAAAAGCCTCCGGCAGTCGCATGCCAAGGTAACCTTGTTCGCGCAGCACCTCCACCGCACGATCCGGCACCTGTCCTGTGCGGTCGATTTCAAGGGCCAACGGCTCGAGGACTTCCTCGGTGAAACGCCGCAGCACGGGCCTGAGTTGGGCCAGATCCGGAGTAATTTCCAATTGCACGTCAGTTTCCTGATAAGTTATTGGCCGCAGTGGCAGCATCAGCAGCCTGGAGGAGTCGCATGCGCCAAGGCGCGTGCAGCCATTGTTTGTTGACGGCAAAGGCCGCACTGGCGCGCCGTTGCTCCGCAGACGCCCACACCGCCTGCGCCAGCACATCGGCTGGATGCAAAACGTGGACCCAAGCCTGTGTATGGGCTTGCGTGGCGATGCAAGGTTTGCCCCATTGCAGCATCGACTGAGCCACTTGTGCACCGGCGCGCCACTCCACCATCAGGCAACCCATGGGTGACGCCATACCCAGCTCAATTTCGGGGAAGTGAAATCGCGCTGACGGTGTAGCCACAATTTCATCGCAAGCCAAGGCCAGCATAGCCCCCGCGCCCACGGCAGCACCCCCTACCTGGGCGATCAACGGCTTAGGAAAATCGATCAGGCACAACAAAGTGTCGAGCAGCAAACGACGCCGTCGCTGTGCCGCCTCAAGCGGCGCCAGAGTGGAAAATTCTTTCAAGTCTGCACCCGCACAAAAAGTTCGCTCACCTGCGGACGACAACACCACGCACTGCACCTGTGCGTCCAAAGCAGCCGCGTTCAAGTGGTGTTGCAAAGCCAGGTGCAGCGCTTCATCAAGCGCATTGGCCGCCTGCGGACGATTGATCTGCAAGCGCCGAACCCCTTGGCGGTTTTCGCAGACGATCAGCGCGTGACTCATGACTTCAACTCTCCCAGCAGCATGAGGGCATCAACCATGACCACGCCCTGGCCTTGGACGCGCACGGCCAGTGGGTTGACATCGAGCTCCACAATGCGATCACTCAAATCGGCCGCCATCCACGAAAAACGTTCGATGAAATCAACCAGCGCATCGAGGTCGCGCGCCGGCCTGCCCCGCACCGCTTGCAACATGCCAAAGCCCCGCAAACCCGCCAACGCTTCCCGGATGTGTGCAGGGTGGGATGGGGCCAGCAAAAACGTGACATCCTTGAGCACCTCAACCCACACCCCGCCCAGACCCACCGTGATAATCGGGCCCCAAGTGGGATCGAGGCTGAGGCCAATCAGCATCTCCTGCACATCCTCCACCATCTCCTGAATCAACACGCCTTCGATCCGAGCCTGTGGGTTGTAGGCGCGCGCATTGGCCACCACTTCCGCATAGGCCTGGCGCACAGAGGCGTCGCCTTGCACCCGTAGACGCAGTGCATCAGCCTCGGTCTTATGCGGAATGTCAGGTGACTGAACCTTCATGGCCACCGGACCACCGATTTTTTGCGCCAGGGACAGCGCCTGCCCTACATCGGTAGCCAGATATTCACGGGTGGCGCGCAGTCCGTAACAATCGAGCACCTCCTTGGCCTGCCATTCGCTCAGCAAACCCGCACCCGAGGGCAGCAATGAGCGAGCGCGCTGCACATCCATGTTCGCCGGCCGCTGTGGCTGACGTTCAGGATTTTGATTCACAAAGGCACTGAAGCGGGTGAGTGCCGAGACCGCCTGCACGCAGGGCCCGGCATCTCGGTACACAGCATGCCCTTGCTGCACCAGACTTTTGGGGGTGAGCGTCGGGTCGTCGATCGCGCAACCACTCCAAATGATGGCCACGGCCTTGTCACTGTGAGCCGACAACTCAGCGATTGAACGCACTTCATCGGCACTGGCAATGGTCAGCACCGGCATCATCACCTCAATGGCCGGGTCGCCCAAGATGGTTTGGGCTGCCAGCGCAAACGCGCCTTTTTGGCCGATAGCCGCCGCCGTCAAATCGGCAGGATTGGCGGCCACACCAAAACCTGGCAACTGCGTTTGCAACTCCGTTTGCGTGGCTGCGCTGAGCTCTGGCCATTGCAGACCTTGCGCGGCACCCATATCGGCCAGCAGCACCAGATTGCCGCCAGAGATTGAGGTGGCCGCCACCTGAGCGCTGCGCGTCCAGCGCTGTCGCCGCAGCAACATGGCGCATTGGTACAAGTCGGGATAGTCGTCCACGCGAATGATGCCGAGCTGGTCGAGCACGCGCTCAAACACCGCATCGGAGCCCGTCACTGCGCCAGTATGAGATGCCGCCACCTTGGCCCCCATTTCGGTGCGCCCGGCCTTGACCATCAACAAGGGCTTGCGCAACTCGGCCGCGCGCTGCGACAAGGCCCGGAGCTTACCGCCATCGGCCAGCCGTTCGGCCAACATCAGGACAACCCGGGTCGACTCTGACTCCAGCATGAAGGCTGCATAGTCGAGCAAATCTAAATCGGCAGCATTCCCACAACTCACCTGGTAGCTGATGCCCAAGCCAAGCTCCATGGCGCGCCACATCACATTGACCTGGCCGGCGCCGCCTGACTGACCCACGATCGCGATATCGCCAGGCGCTGCACGCGGTCCGTTGATGCTGGCGGTCGACGTCAGCGCAAATCGATCGACGTAATTGATCAACCCATTGCAGTTGGGCCCCATCAAACGCAAACCACCGGCACGCGCTTTGTCGACCAAGCCCTGCTGGGCCAGCGCCGCTTCGTGCGTTCCTTGCTCGCCAAAACCGGCCGAAAACACAGTGGCAAAAGCAACACCTCGCGCAATGCAATCGTCGACCGCGGCCGGCACGGCATGCGCTGGCAGCATGATGCCGACATGGTCTGGCACATCGGGCGTGTCTTGCAAACTCGCATAGCAGGCCACGCCCATCACCCGATCACGCTTGGGGTTGACAGGGTAGATCGCACCTTCATAACCAAAATCGATCAACTGCCGCATGCACCTGCCGCCAAATTTGGACAGGTCGTCGGTAGCTCCCAGCATGGCCACAGAGCGTGGTGAAAAAAATCTACGAAGGTCTGGAAATTCTTCCACGGTTGCAGGAAAAGCGGGAAGTGTCAACATGGTTTATTTAATTTGCAGTGCGAATATTACTTTTGTATAGTGAATAATAGAGAAAGCCCTCCTTATCTGTCAATGAGGGTTTGAACTAGCGGAGCCAAGCCATGAAAGAAGACCGTCAATACGTCACCGCTCTAGCCCGCGGCATGGCCGTGCTGCGCTGCTTTTCAGTCGAGCGCAACGAGCTGGGCACGTCTGAAATCGCCCGATTGACAGGCCTGCCGCAACCCACCGTCTGGCGGTTGTGCTACACCTTGTCCAAGCTGGGTTACCTGGTACCGGGCCAAGAAAAGGAACGCTTGCGCATCGGGCCGGGCATTTGGGCCATTCAGAGTTCGGGCACCCGTACCCGCTTGGTTGACCTGGCGCTCGAAGGCATGCAGTCACTGGCAAAAACCTACCAGGTTGCAGTCTCGCTCGCCGAGCCCGACGGGACCGCCATGATGATCGTGCAACGCGCTCAGGCGCACACCTTGCTGAGCCTGAATCTGGCAGTGGGTTCGTCCCTGCCGATCGAGAAATCTGCATTGGGCGCGGCCTATTGGTGCGCTCTGCCCACCCCGCAGCGCCAGGTCCTGCAAGCGGCCTTGCAACGCCAGCGACCCGCAGCTTGGCTTGAGCATCAAGCCTATCTGGCGCAATGTCTGCGTCAATATCAACGCTTGGGCTATGTGCTCAACCTGCGCCATTTTCATCCCGAGGTGAATGCGATTGGCGTGCCAGTGATCGCCTCAGGAAACACCCGCATCATGGTGCTCAATTGCGGCGGTGCCGGCTCCTCGGTCACACCCGCCTTACTGCGCGGCCCGATTGCCGACGCGATGAAAGCGCTGGCGCTGCGTATTTCAGGCTGGATGTCAGACGGTGCCGTTTGAAGACGCGAAGCTTGCGCCATGTTTTTCGCGCAGGTGACCGCCCACTAGAATGTTTTTATTTAACGCACCGCTATGACGCATTTTTACGAACCCCACTTAGGCCACGGCTTGCCGCATGACCCGTTCAAAGCCATCGTTGGACCGCGCCCTATTGGATGGATGTCCACGCGCAGCAACGCGGGTGTGTTGAACCTTGCGCCCTACAGTTTTTTCAACGCTTTCAACTACGTGCCACCCATCGTGGGCTTCGCTAGCAGCGGCGCCAAAGACTCTTTGCGCAACGTACAAGAAAACGGCATGTTTGTGTGGAACCTGGTGACCCGCCCATTGGCTGCGGCCATGAACCAAACTTGCGCGCCGGTTGGCCCGGATGTCAACGAATTTGAATTGGCCGGTTTGGCCACCGCCCCGTCGCGCGTGGTGGACGTGCCACGTGTTGCAGACAGCCCGGTCTCTTTTGAGTGCCGCTGCACTCAAATCATTCAACTCGAAGGGCTCGACAAACAGAAGATTCCCAGTTGGTTGGTACTCGGCGAAGTGGTGGGGGTTCACATTGCCAAGCACATGCTCAAAGACGGTGTCTACGACACAGCAAACGCCGGCCACATATTACGAGGCGGTGGTCCTGCCGATTACTTCAGCATCGGGCCTGAGCAGTTGTTCAAGATGACCCGCCCCAAAGGGTAGTCAAGGCCATCAGCCTGCAGTCAATCTCACCGGGTTTTGAGAAAGGCATGCGTGGCGATCGTGTCTTTCCAGATACGGCTGACCTCTTCGCGCGAGGGCACGTCGATGCCCCAGTGACTGTCCACGTTGCACGGCTGTTTGTTTTATTTCTTAGCCGTCGCTTGAAGCATTTCCTTCGTGTAGGGCGTCCAGAACTCGATCTCGCTCTGCGCGAATTTATTGAAGGTCGGCAAATCCCAAAGAAAGGTTTCCATGTTCTGCTTGAGCAGTTCCGCTTTCGCTTCCGGGGTGCCCATGATGCTGCGGACTTCGGCGTTCAAGCGCTCGGCGATATGGCGCGGCAGCCCCGGCGGTCCCGATATCGCAAACCACGGAGCACCGGACAGGCGGGGATAACCCAGCTCCTTGAACGTCGGCACATCGGGAAGCTCGGCCAGACGCTCAGATGAGGTGATCGCGAGCGGTTTCACCTTGCCCGCACTGATCTGTGAAATGGTGCCGCTCAGGCTGACGAATGCCGCAGGCAAGTGGCCGGCCGCCACGTCCACGACGGCAGGTCCGCCGCCGCGATAAAGGATGTGCACCATCTCGAGCTTGGCAGTACGGCGGAACAGGTCGCCGATCAGCGACGAATGCGTGCCCGCGCCCGGCGAGCCCCAGCTCAATCCGCCCGGCGTCTTCTTCGAATAAGCGATCAAGCCGGCGACATCATTGATCTGCTTGTCCGCATTGACGATGAGGACTGTCGGCGGCCCGCCGAGCAACGCCACGTGGCTCAGATCCCTGGTGACATCGTAGGCTTGGCCGCTGGAAATGGCCTGGGTCACCGACAGGCTCAAGCCGGCGATGAGGAACATATAGCCATCGGGATCCGCACGCTGCACGGCATGCCAGCCGATCATGCCAGCCGCCCCCGTCCGGTTTTCGATGACGAAACTCTGGTTCAGCCTGTCCGATAGATGCCGGGCGACGAACCGGCCGAGAATATCGCCGCCTCCCCCTGGAGGAAACGGCACCACGATACGGACCGGCTGCTTGCCAGGCCAAGCCATCTGAGCCTGAGCTGGAACGGTATAAATCCAAGCGAGTGCGGCACAACTCAGCAGCCCGGCCAAGGAAAAACGAAGCCCCATCATTGTTCTGTCTCCAACATTTTTATAGCGTCGTAGCCGGGCCGGAGGGCTGGCGAATGCGTATAGGAGCCGCGGATAGCGGATAGGAAATCACCCCATCGGGTAAAGCGTAGCATTGTTTCTGGGCGCGAAATCACCGGGGTTTCCCGATGCCTGAACAGGTGCGACTGCTCAATCGCCACCTTCTCACTCGCCAGTTGACGCGCTGATCGACCTCGTCGATAGGGGGCCAAGCCGGGGCGAAAGGCAGAAAGAAGAAAGGACTTAGTGTCTTACGACGCTAAGTCCTTGATTCATATGGTGCGGCTGGCAGGAATTGAACCCACGACCCCTTGGTTCGTAGCCAAGTACTCTATCCAACTGAGCTACAGCCGCTAAGCCTCGTATTCTAGCCTAAAAAATCGAACTCTTCGGCAGACTTCACAAATCATGCGCGAAGCTTGCAACTCAGATGCGGACAAAGTCGATTGCAAAATATCCACTGATTGCCAATAAAATAATCACCGACTGATCGACAAAGCTCATCCTTATAATTCGAACCAAAGTAAACAGTCGGCAGGGTGCCGAAGGACTGTCGTTGCTGCAACTCAGAACTTCTCCGATGAAAAAACTGGTCTTTTGTGCCGACGATTTTGCATTGCATGGCGCAGCCTCTGAGGGGATAGCAGCGCTTGCGCAAAAAGGTTGCATCACGGCGACCAGCGTCATGGTGTTGTCGCCACGCTGGCCGACAGATGTGAAGTTACTGGAACCCCTGAGAGCTCAGATCGATGTTGGTCTGCATTTGGACTGGACCAGTGAATTCGCCATCAACGCCGGTCACGGCATGTCACTCCCGCAAACCCTGCTGTCGGCTTGGTTGAGAAAAATCAAACCGGCGCAAGCCAAGCCCGTGATCGAACACCAACTGAATAACTTTGAACAAGTCTGGCAAGCACCACCGGACTTCGTCGATGGTCACCAGCATGTGCAGCAGTTTCCAGGCATCAGGGAAGCATTGGTACAGACACTTGCTGAACGCTATGGCAATACCGGCACGCGCCCTTATGTGCGCATTTCCCAGTTACCGCCCTTGCAAGCTGACTTTAAAGCCAGTGTCATCGCGGCCATGGGCGCCGAGCCGCTACGTCGTTTGGCTCGCTTGAAAGGCTTACCTTGCGCGCCGGCACTCTCCGGTGTTTATGACTTCAGCGATGGGCCCATCCGCTACGGACAGCGTATGCACGACTGGCTGCGGACAAGCCCCGAGGGCACCATTTTGATGTGCCATCCCGCGCAAAGTATCGAAGCCCATGACACCATTGGCCGAGCCCGAGTGTGCGAATACCGCTACTTAGCGGGTGCAGAATTTCAAAAACAACTCAAAGCCCGCAACATCCAATTGTCTCGTGGCTCGCTCCTGTACAAAGCATAAATCACGTGGAAAAGCCAAGCACCCCGTCACCCTCTCGCTTTTCATCGACCAGCTCATCGACCTCCTGGTTTCTGCTCGCCGTGCTGTGGGTCATGTTGCTGCTACTGGCAGCTTGGCGCCCCTTGGCAATACCGGACGAAGGCCGCTACAGCGAAATTGGCCGCTGGATGCTGGTCTCCGGTGACTGGCTGACGCCGCGCCTCAACGGCATTCCCTTTTTTCACAAACCACCCCTTCTTTACTGGCTAGAAGCCGTCTCCATGGGTATCTTCGGCGCGAATGCCTGGGCCGCGCGATTTATACCCACCTGCCATGCCGGACTGATGTTGACGGCCTTGTATCTCGCATCCCGTCACATCGGTGGCGAGCTCTTGGCACGGCGCGCAACGCTCATGCTGGGATGCAGCTTGTCATTTCTCATCGGCGGGCAATACATCAACCACGACATGCTGGTGGCCTGCTGGATCGGCGTCGCCATCTGGTCTTTTGCCGCGTCTTTCATGCACGGCGAAAAGCCCGATGTGCGCTTGGCTTTGATTGGTTTTGTAGCCTGCGCCTTGGGGGTTTTGACCAAGGGCCTGATCGGCATTGCTCTGCCTGGACTGGTGCTGTTGCTTTGGCTAATCTGGACGCGTCAATTGCACAAAATCATCCGCTTGCCTTGGCTGCGCGGACTGGCACTGTTTGCAGTGCTGGCGTTGCCGTGGTTTGTGCTGGTGCATCAGCAGTTCCCAAGCATGCTGAACTACATGTTTGGCACACAGCAGTTCAGCCGCTTCACCGGCACAACATTCAACAACGCCAGAGCCTGGTGGTTCTACCTGCTATGCCTAGTTCTGCTGCTTTTCCCATGGGCTTTTTTCGTTCGTCCGACGCCCTACGCAGCGCTGGA
The DNA here is from genome assembly GCA_947374505.1 of Comamonadaceae bacterium. Lineage (GTDB taxonomy): Bacteria > Pseudomonadota > Gammaproteobacteria > Burkholderiales > Burkholderiaceae_C > Polaromonas. The sequence continues at coordinate 29,595 of CANCCE010000003.1, forward strand.
CACACGACAGAAAGCTTGGCTTTCTTTGTTGTGGATCTGGGTCATCGCCATCGTCGGATTTTTCTCGATTCCCCATTCAAAGCTGATTGGTTACGCACTGCCTGTGATGCCCGCTTGGGCACTGCTCGCGGCCATGGGCTACGGTGAATGGATGAAAAACCGGCCGAAGGTGAGCCGCTGGTTGTTGCCCACATTGGCGCTGCTGGCCACGCTGATCGCCATGGGCACAACGCTGGTGGGTGGCCGATTCAGCCTGACCCAAACCACCCGCGACGTGGCGCCAACTTTGGCCTGTGAAGCTTCCCCCAACGACACGGTCTATGCGTTGGACGGATTTCCTTACGATCTCCCTTTTTATACCGGCGCCAAAAAACCCATGGTGATCATTCAGGACTGGGCTGAACAACGCCGTATTGCGGGCGACAGCTGGGAGCGCGAACTGATTGACGGTGCTGATTTCGATCAGTCAGCCGCAACCGCCTTGCAAGGCTTAGACGCGCTGGCAGCGGCGAGGAATCGACCCGGCAACTGGTTGCTGCTCCCCAGCGCCATGGCACAGCAGCAACGCCCTGCCGGCTGGACGCTCGTTCAAGAAGGACTCAGTTGGACGCTGCTGCGGTCAACGAGCGAAAGCCCAGAACCGGCTCAACACAAAGGTTTGGCCGGCTGCAAGCACTAGGGCCAGCAACAGGGCCGGCATGTCGGCCCAGCCAAAGACGCGCAGCAGCAGCATAAAGACCAGCTCGTTGCACATAAAACCGGCCACAGCCGTGACCGAAAAGCGCCGCAAGCTTTGCAGCAAGGTGGTCTTCGTGTCCTGAAAACTCAGCCAACGATGGCCAAAAAAACTGACGAAAAAAGCCACACCAAAACCAACGGCGTTCGCCAGTTCGGGCAACATCAGGTCTTTGGTGAGGGCAAACACCAGCACATGCGTCAACGCAGCACTTGCGCCAACCAGCAAAAACCACAGACCGACCCAGCGAGGTGGCATGCTCCAGCCTCAGAGCAAAGGTTTGTCGGTCGGCTCAACAGCTGGCGCGGGTAGTCCGGTGCCATCGCGTTGACGCACCAGAAAGGTCGGACGCTGCTTCACTTCTTCATAAATTCGCCCGACATATTCGGCCACCACGCCAATACCCAGCATTTGAACGCCGCTCAAAAACAGCGTACTGACCATGACGGTGGCATAACCCGGCACATCAATGCCCCAGACGAAATAGTCAATGGTGATCCACACGCCGTAAGCCACGGACAAAGTCGCCATCATCAGGCCAAGCAAAGCCAACAAGCGCAGCGGCGCAATGGAAAATGCGGTGAAACCGGTCAAGGCCAGCTTGATGGATCCCATCAATCCAAAATTGCTTTTTCCGGTTTGACGCAACAGCGGTTCGTAGTCAATCGCGATACTCGGAAAACCGACCCATGCGTACAAACCTTTCATGAAACGATTGCGCTCCGGCAAGGCATTCAGCGCATTCACCACTGAACGATCCATCAAGCGGAAGTCACCGGCGTGGGCGGGGATCTTCACACGGTTGCCGAAGTTCACCAACTCATAAAACAAACCTGTGAGGTGCCGCTGCAAGGGTGTTTGATCGTGACGCGAACGGCGCACGGCGTAAACCACATCTATGCCCTTCTGCCATTGCGCCAGCATCTCCGGCAAGAGTGATACCGGATGCTGACCGTCGGCATCCATCAGGACAACCACGTCACCACGCGTGGCCTGCAGGCCAGCCGTCAAGGCAGACTCTTTGCCAAAATTACGCGACAACTCCAAGACCACGACTTCGGGGTGAATCTCGCTCAACCGGCGTGCCACTTTCAGTGTGTCATCGCGGCTGCCATCGTCAATGATGATCAGTTCCACCGCCGAGAAAAGTCCGTGTAAAACCTTCAAAATGTCCGGGACCACATTGGGAAGATTGCCAGCCTCATTGAAAGCGGGCAACACGCAGGAAACAGTGGGTGTTCGTTGTTGTCGAGAAGTCATAGGTCGACATCATGCCAAAGAAATTTGTTGTTG
>CANCCE010000004.1 GCA_947374505.1 Comamonadaceae bacterium
TGCGCAGCCATTCGAGTGGAATGTCCTTGGTGAAGTCGGCTACCCTCTCGACGCCTTTGAAGTAGGACGCGAAGGCGCGGTCAAACTTGTCGTAGTGCTTTTCGTCCTTCACCAGCACAGTGCGGCTCAGGTAATAAAAATCATCGATCTTGTAGGCACCTTCGCCGGACGGGTCGGCATCGCCGCTGTTCGGCCCGACCACGCCGGCCTTCAGCGCTTCCAGCAGCGTCAGGTATTCCTTGACCGATACCGGTAACGTAGCCGAGCGCAAGGTGTAGAAAAAATCAATCAGCATGGCGGTTGCGCCAGCGTCGCGCTATTTGCAGGCCCAGTCCACCACCTAAACCGACCAGCACGATGCCGACAATACTGCTGTTGCTATAGCCGGGATCAAAGATATCCAAACCAAGCAGGTGACCCGCCCAATAACCGATCAAGGCACCACCGATAAAACCAATGGCGTCTGACAGGCCTTCTTTCAGCATTGATTTAGGATTCATGGGTTCAATTCTCCAGTGCTGTAACTAAGGTGCTGATTAGCGGTTTTGGCGTTGCATGAACACCAGTTTTTCAAACAGCGTCACATCCTGCTCGTTTTTCAGCAGGGCGCCTACCAGCGGCGGTACCGAGACTTTGTTGTCTTGGCTTTGCAGCACGTCGAGCGAGATGTCTTCGGCCACCAGCAGTTTGAGCCAGTCCAGCAGTTCGCTGGTGGATGGTTTTTTCTTCAAGCCTGGCAGGTTGCGCACGTCGTAGAAGGTTTTCATGGCGGCCGCCAGCAATTCCTTTTTCAGGCCCGGGAAATGCACGTCGACGATTTGCTTCATGGTCTCCGCATCTGGAAACTTGATGTAGTGGAAAAAGCACCTGCGCAGAAATGCATCAGGCAGTTCTTTTTCATTGTTAGAAGTGATGAAGACCAGCGGCCGGTGCTTGGCTTTGATCAGCTCCCGCGTTTCATAGCAGTAGAACTCCATGCGGTCGATCTCACGCAGCAAGTCGTTCGGAAACTCAATGTCAGCCTTGTCGATCTCATCGATCAGCAACGCGACAGGCTGGTCAGCAGTGAAGGCCTGCCACAACACACCCTTGACGATGTAGTTGTGAATGTCTTTGACTTTTTCGTCGCCCAACTGAGAGTCGCGCAGACGGGAAACGGCGTCGTATTCGTACAGACCCTGCTGCGCCTTGGTGGTCGATTTGATGTGCCACTGCAGCAGCGGCAGCTTCAGCGCCTCGGCAACTTCTTCAGCCAGCATGGTTTTGCCAGTGCCGGGTTCGCCCTTGACCAGCAGTGGCTTGCGCAGCGTAGCGGAAGCGTTCACGGCCAGCATCAGGTCGTCAGTGGCGACGTAGTTTTGGGAGCCTTTAAATTTCATGTGGCGTTGGAATGAAAGTGGAGAAGTGAGATTGTGCAGCAGGGGCGTCTGCCGGCCAGGTCGTTAGGGTCGGGACCCTCAGCTATATAATCCGCAGTAGTTTTAAGATGAATTTCAACTGATTGTGCGCGCAAAAATGATTAAGCTGCTCCCTACTATTTTCGCTCTGGCGGTTTCTTTCGTGAGTTTCACGGCCCACGCTCAGGCCGTGACAGGCAGTGCCGAAGCCGGCCAGAAGATCAATGCCATGTGCATTGGCTGTCACGGCATCAAAGGCTACCAAGCGAGCTTTCCTGAGGTCTACAAAGTGCCGATGATTTCCGGCCAAAACGCCAAGTACATCGAATCGGCTTTGCATGCCTATCAAAATGGTGATCGTAAACACCCGACCATGCGCGGTATTGCTGAGAGCCTGACCGACCAGAACATCGCCGATTTGGCTGCTTACTATAGCGTTCACGGTTTGGTTGACGGTCAACTGGCAGCCAAAGAGGTCAAAGCGCCTAGCGTTGAAGTGGCCGCACTTTTGGGCAAAGCCAATTGCGCGTCTTGCCACGGTGCTAATTTCAGCATGCCGATTGACCCGTCCTACCCGAAAATCGGTGGCCAGCATGCGGACTATTTATTTGTTGCGTTGAAGGCTTACAAAATCAGCGAAAACGCCAAGGTCGGCCGCGCCAACCCGATCATGGCCAGCATGGCCAAGCAGTACAGCAATGCTGAACTCAAGCTGCTGGCGAACTACATTTCATCCGTCCAAGGTGACGTGAAAGTCGTGCCACAAAGCCGCTTCCGTTGAAGTTGAATCAGGCGGGTTCTGGATGCCCCGTCACCATGCAAAAAGCCGCATCACTGCGGCTTTTTGCATGGTGCGTTGGGTTTAAGCCAACATGCACTCTCAATACGCTTAGGAAGGCTTTTTTAGATTCTGAACCTGACCTTGATCAACGGGCAATGTATTTCAAATCAACCCGCCGATTTTTGGCCCACGCTTCTTCGTTGTGGCTCGGATCGACAGGTTTTTCCATACCGTAGCTGATGGCTTCGAGATGAGTCTCTGGGACACCGAGTAAAACCAGTGACTTGCGAACTGCCTCTGCGCGCCGCTGCCCAAGCGCCAAGTTGTATTCGCGGCCCCCTTTTTCGTCGGCATTGCCTTCAACTCGAACCTTGGCGCTTTTATTTGTCGTCAAGTACTTTGCGTGCGCCTCAATCAGTGCCAGGTCGCTTTTGTGAATTAAAAAGTCATCAAAGTCAAAAAATACACTTCGCTTGGCAAGCGGAGATTGCGGATCATCCAAGGGAGATGTCACGACAACTGACTTGACCGTGGCCTGCATCGGTGCTGGTGCGGTTTTAGCTGGGGCACTGACCACCGCCTGCGCCGCAGGGGGTGTCGAGACTTCGGCAATTTTTGTTGAACTGCAGCCCGCGAGTGCGGTCAGCATTACCAGCAAAGAAAGGCTTTTCACATGTCCAGTTGTCATAGTTACTCCGTGGTTTTTGAAGCGTTACTTTAAAAAATCTACGACTTCACAAAGTAGATTTGTTCAATTGTATCTCACCACATTCACTAATTATTTAATTTCAACCGCACAAACTTGCTAAGCTAATGACTTCAATGACCCGGCCCACCATCACATTTGGGCTAAAGGTGTCTGGGCCGCGCGTTCATCAATTTTGAGCTGAGCGAGAAGCAGACCAAGATCGTGATCAAGACGCTCTAAGGTCGCAGCATCCAGTTGAGATAAGGCCTGCGGGAGAACACCCGAAAAGGGTCCCGGCGCTTTTTTAAGGACACGCTGTCCAGCCGGCAACAGATAAAGCTGGACGGTGCGTCTGTCCGGGCCGTCTTTTGATGCCTGAACCAACTCCAGTGTGACAAGTGATTTTGCTAAATTACTGGCCGTTGTCTGGTGAATATCCATGGACTTGGCCAAGTCGTTGACGCCGATGCCGGGCTGAGCGTAGATCACACTTAATGCCCACAGTTGTGCCCCACCGACCCCCGCCTTTTTTTCAACTTGTTGAAAGTGTGTTTTAACCGTATTAAAGACAATTCTGAAGCGCCGTAAAACTTGGTTCGCAGAGGGTGGGGGACTGCTCTCGTTCATCGTTCGATTCATGGGGTTGTTTTAAACATAGATGTTACATGGCAGAAAACAAAGGCCCGCCCTTATGGAAAATAATCAGCACCAACATTTGTTCGAATATACTTTCTTCGGTGTTGTGATTGAATCAAATTTTGACAGTTCAAGCGAGTTTGGAGCCCTTTGGGGCTCCTTTTTTTCATGTCGGTACTGTCAACAAGTGCACACCGCCATGGCTTCAATTACCTCATCGAGGGACATGGAAATGTCGATCGTCGTTGACCTCGATGCCACGAAGCGCCAGTTGGCGATCAAAAATAGACCGACCAACGAATGAGCGTGAAATCTGGCAGGACACCACCACGCTGATCATGGATAAAACAGCCCAGCTGTAACTGCCTGTCATTTCAAAAATAATGACCGTTGCCGCGACAGGGGCCCCAATGACCGCGGCCACGCAGCTGGCAGCCGCCAGCAGCGCGTAAGACGATCCAACGCCGCCTGCGTTGGTCACCAGCAAGTCAACCACGGCGCCCAACAAGGCGCCAAAATACAAGGCCGGGCCAAACACACCGCCAAAGTAGCCAAATCCAATGCACAGACTGGTCATGAAAATTTTGGCAAAGACAAGCACCAGTAAAACAGAAAGTGCCAGCTTGCCGGCCATCGCCAGTTGAATGCTGCTGATGCCCGTACCCAGCAAATGGGGCAGGATGGGCGAGACTAAAAACAACACCAGTGCCGGCACCAGCGGACGCCATGCCAGCGCCACGCCCGATGCTTGTGCCAGCTTGGGTGCGCCGGTGACGGCGTAGATGTACAACGAAGACACGAGGCCACTGACCATACCGATACCAACAGCGGCGACCAGCACGGTCCAATTCAAGTCAGGCGCAGATCCAATATGAAAAAAGCGGTGATCACCTAAAAAATATTCAGAGGCCCAATAAGCCGCAAACGTGCAAGCGAGCACCGGGCCTGAACCAAAAACACCAAAGCGGCGAATGATGGCCTCGAGTGCAAAAATGGTGGCGCCTAAAGGCGCGGCAAACACCGCCGCAATCGCAGCGCCAGCACCGGACCCCAGCACCACGTCTCGTGGCAATCGTGTGAACATTTTTTGCAGCGACGCACTGATACACGCGCCCAAATGAACCAGCGGTCCGAAGATGCCCACCGAGGCGCCGCCAGACAAATTGATCAGCGCGATGAGAGAGGAGAGGTAGCCATGTTTGAGGTCTAGCGTTTGATTATTTTGGGTGGCGTTGATCAGGTCTGCAGGACCGTGCGGACGGCCGTTATCGAGCAACTTGAGAATTTGACCCGTGAAGAGGGCCGATGCCAGCAACGCCAAGCCGACCCAAGGGCTGTAATGCCAGTGAATGTCGCTGAAGGTCAGTGGCAAAGGCATGGCCCAGTAGGCTGAGATCCACGCGACTGTTTTCAAAAATCCAACAGCGAGGAGGCCGACGATCAGCCCTAGAAAAAGAGTGACAACGATGGCTTCAAAGCGGATGCTCAGTTGCTGCTTGACGCTGCCATTGATGGGTGGGTCGCTGCGAGGGGTCATGGCGGGGATCCTTGACGTGGTCTGGTGCTGACAAGCACGGAGCAGTTTTTACGGTAGCGGAAGTCTAGCCCTATTGACACACAGAACACTGTGAACACCGGAGTCGGTCCACATCGATGACCCGCGCCAGCGACTTGCTGCGGATATTGACAATTCATTTTTCAAAATTCTTTTCAATCCAGTGGGGTTATTTCTGGATGCCGGTGGATGTGCATCCGTTCGAGTCTCCAATATAAGTAAGTTATTAAAAGGAAACGCCCATGATTGGCCATAGCCACGAGATACCCCCACCCACTGAAATAAAGAACCTGAGCCGCTATCGCCGGGTGCTCTGGATTGCCCTGATCGTCAATGCCGCGATGTTCTTTGTGGAGATCGCGGGGAGTTATGGCTCTGCCTCATTGGCTCTTTTGGCCGATGCGATTGACTTTGGCGGCGACGCGTTGAACTACGGTGTGTCACTGGCCGTGCTGTCTTATGCGCTGGCTTGGCGTGCCCGAGCCGCTGTCCTCAAGGCCTTCTGCATGATCGGTTTTGGCCTGTTCGTGCTGGGCAGCGCTTTATTCGCCGTTTGGAGTGGCACAGTGCCGAACGCCGCCGTCATGGGAGGCGTGGCAGTCGTGGCCTTGATCTCCAACGTGGCTGTGGCCTGGATGCTCTATGCCTACCGGGAAGGCGACGCCAATATGCGCAGTGTCTGGCTGTGCTCGCGCAACGACGCGATTGGCAACGTGGCCGTGATGTTCGCGGCTTTGTGGGTCTTCGGCACAGGATCCGCATGGCCCGATCTGACCGTGGCCAGTCTGATGGCTGCACTCGCTATACACAGTGGTTGGTCAGTGCTGCGCCAAGCGCGCGGTGAACTTCAATCAGAAGACGACCATGGGCATGTGCACTGACTTCACGACCCAGGCCGCCCCAAGCTGCCCGGTGGTCAGCCGAGGTTGATGGGCACAAAAATCTTACTGTCACCGCGCATGATCAGCAAGGCCACCGACTTGTCTGATTTCGCCAGAAGTGCACGGACCTGAACCACACTTTTGACCGGGGTGCCATTGACCGACAGCAGTACGTCGCCAGCTTGGACGCCAGCCAGCGCCGCCAAGCCGCTGGCTTGCTGCACGAGCATGCCGCTGTTGACGCCGACCTCTTTGCTTTCGTCGGGTTGCAGCGGTCTCAGGGCCAAGCCGAGTTTGCCTTGTTGGTCTGCCTCACTCTTTCCAATCGTCAAAGTCGATTTGTCGGCGGCGTTGCCCAGGCGCGCGGTCAGCTCTTTGGCCGCTCCTTGCCGCCAAATCCCCAGCGTGATCTTTGCGCCAGGCGCGTCCATGCCAATGATGGCGGGTAAATCACCTGAAGAGACGATCGGCTGACCATCGACCTCGCGGATCACGTCGCCAGGCAGCAAACCAGCTTTATCAGCCGGACTGCCTTTTTCGACCATGGACACCAGCGCACCTTCAGGCGTTTCGAGCTTGAAAGAGTTGGCAAAAGCTTGGTTGACGTCCTGCACGCCCACCCCCAAGCGCGCATGTTCAACTTTGCCGGTGGCGACGATTTGGCTTTGGACGCGTGTCGCAATGTCGATCGGGATGGCAAAAGACACGCCCTGATAGCCACCGCTTCGGCTGTAAATCTGCGAGTTGATGCCGACCACTTCACCGTGCGCGTTGAACAGCGGACCACCGGAGTTGCCGGGGTTGATCGCCACGTCCGTTTGAATAAAGGGAACAGCGCTTTCATCCGGCAGTGAGCGACCCTTGGCGCTGACGACGCCAGCGGTCACGCTGTTTTCAAAGCCGAAGGGTGAGCCAATGGCCAGCACCCATTCGCCGACTTTGACCGCATTGGTTTTTGCCAGCACGACCACCGGTAGATCTTTGGCGTCAATCTTGAGAACAGCGATATCGGTTTGAGGGTCAGCGCCCAAGACTTTGGCGTGAAACTCACGCCGGTCGGTCAGTTTGACGATGACTTCTTGGGCGTCATGCACCACATGGCCGTTGGTCAAAATAATGCCGTCGCTGCTGACGATGAAGCCCGAGCCTTGCCCGTGGGTGGGGGGATGCGACGGCTCACCGCGGCCTGTTGACTGGCCTTGCTGAAAGCGGCGGAAGAATTCAAAAAACGGATCGTTGGGTACATCACCGCTGCTGGCCTCGTCGCTTTGAGCCTCTGAAGCTGCGTTGGATGCCTTTCTGATGCTGACGCTGATGTTGACCACGGCCGGTCCGTAGCGCTCGGTGATCTGCGAGAAGTCGGGCAGGCTCACGGGCGCACTGCCGACCAGCGCTGCGGGTACCGTAGCCGATGCCTGCGTGTGCAGGGTGTTGATGGCGCTGACACTTGCGCCACCGATCGCGCCGGCGGCCAGCAGCGCGGCGACCAATTTGGTCATGTTCAAAGCGGAGGTTTTCATGGTGAGCATCCTTGGGTTGATGGCATCGGGGATGCCGGTGATGTCAACTGTGAGCGCCCAGCCTTAAGCAAGTCTTAAAGTGTGGGCCTTACCAACGCGTTAAATTGAAGCTCAACCTTGAGCCCACCGAGGTGCTCGGAGTGCCCCAGCGACAGTGTCGCTCCATGGCGTTTGGCGATCACCGCGACGATCGCCATGCCCAGGCCACTGCCGACTTCTGCATGGGTTTGCTTGGCCCGGTAAAAACGATCAAACACGCGTGCGCGATCGACTTTAGCAATCCCCGGGCCACTGTCTTCCACCGTTAAAACCGGTCTGCCGTTTCGCCGCATCAAAGACACATCAATCTGGCCGCCGCTGGGGCTGTATTTGATGGCGTTGTCCAAAAGATTTCGCAGGAGAGTGCGCAGGGCTTCGGGTTGGCCGGGCACCTGGATATCGCTGCTGTCAAGCAGCTGGGCAAGGCCCATGTCGATCTGTTTTTGGCGTGCCTGTGGCAAGAGGTCAGTCACCGCCAGTTTGATCACTTCATGCAAGTCAACCGGCTGGTCGAGCCTGAGACCCTGACCGGAGTCGGCTTCTTCGTGCGCCAGCAGCAGCAGTTGTTCCAGCAGTCGAATGCTCCGGTCTATGCCTTGATTGAGCCGTCTGATGCCCTCATCGCGTACGGCTAGCTTGTCCCCGTTGTGGCTTAAGGCTTGCGCTTGGAGCTTCAGGGCCGTCAGCGGGGAGCGTAGTTCGTGAGCCGCATCGGCGATAAAATTTTTCTGCACCTCAAAGGCCTCTTTCACCCTGCCAAACAACAGGTTGAGTTCGTCCACCAAAGGCCGGACCTCTTGCGGCAGGCCGTCATTGGAGAGCGGAGAAAAATCGTCAGCGGCCCGGTTGGCCAGCTGACGGCGAGCGCGATCAATCGGGGCCAGCGAACGGCTGATAACCCACCAGACGGCCATGATCAAGAGCGGCGTGAGCACAGCAAAAGGCAGAATGGCGCGCGTGGCCATGGCGCGTGCGCGGGCCGTTCGGCCATCCAGGTCCTGTGCGATCTGGATGGTTTGCAAACCCGTTTGTAGCGAGTACACGCGGTAGTGGTTGCCAAAGGCCTCGACGTCAGAAAATCCCAGCACGGTACTGGTGGGGAGAGCCGCACGGCTGGAGCGAAAGATCTGTGTGCCGTTTTGCCCCCAGATTTGTATGAACAGATTCAGACCTTGGTCAGCGTCAAACGCATCTGATGACAGGCCGGGCGGGACGCCGTTGCGCATGGACCGGGCCACTTGTTGCAAGTGCTCGTCAAACAGCGCATCGGCCTGACTCAGGGCACCGCGGTAAGCCGTGACGGCTTGCAACAGAGTGACGGACACGATGGCGAGCAGCACCAGCCACAGCAGTCGGCGCCGCAGCGAATGACTGGGCTGGCTGAGCTGAGTCGATGCGTCGGGGCTCGCTTCGGTGGAGTTCATTATTTGGGGACCAAGTAACCGAGCCCACGGACGGTCTGAATCACCTCGTTACCGAGTTTTTTGCGCAGTCCGTGGACATACACCTCGACCGCGTTGCTGTTGATGTCGTCTTTCCAGCTGAAGAGTTTGTCTTCCAGCTGGGCTCGGGACAGCAGCACGCCCGGACGTACCAGCAGCGCTTCAAGAACAGCCCATTCACGCGCGGACAACAACACCGGCTGCCCATGAGCGGTGGCCTCGCGGGTGGCCGGGTTCAAGGTGATGCCCTTGTGTTCAAAAACGGGTTCACCCCGACCGGCACTGCGGCGCAACAGCGCCCGAATGCGCGCCAGCAATTCATCGGTGTCATAGGGTTTGACGATGTAGTCGTCGGCACCTGCATCCAGGCCTGCCACGCGGTCGCCTTTCGCATCGCGTGCAGTCGCCACCAGAACCGGCGTCGCGATGTGCTGAGAACGAAGACTGTGGAGCAGGTCCAGCCCATCACGGCCCGGCAGACCCAAATCAAGCAAGAGCAGATCGTAGTGTTCGTTCATCAAGGCTGCATCGGCCAGGCTGGCGTCACGGACCCAATCGACTGCGTAGTGTTCCCCGCGCAGCAGCCCCAGCACGGTTTCACCAATCATCAGGTCGTCTTCAACCAACAGCAGGCGCATTTTTACTTTCTTCCGGCACCTCAGTGTCGTGCCATCAGCTTAAGCGAGGCTTAACAGGTTGACAGGTTCAGACGGCACAAGTTCTCTGCCGCAACTTGGCTGGATCAATGACCTTGTTTGGCTGATGCCAGCTCTTTTTCCAGTACATCGATTCGCGCCAGCATTGCAGCCATACGGCTGTTGAGTCCACCGACATTGAAGACTGTGGCGTTATCGGCAGGCGCATCCAGCTGGTTACCGTACCCGAGCCAAGATGAATCGTAAACCCGCACTTTTTTGAAGCCCAGTTGCTCCAGCACACCCGCTGTCTCAGAGGCGCGCACGCCAGACTGGCAATACACCACGGTCTCTTTCTCCGGATCAAGCCGGGCGTACAGTGCCTTCAGGTCTGTGCTGGATTTAAGTGCCATGCCAGTCGAATCGCTCACCTGTTTTTTGGCTAACTTGAGCTGCGTTTCTGGATCCACCCAATTTTGTTCATAGGGGATATTGATCGCGCCTGGAATGTGGCCGCCACGCAGAGCGCGGATGTCTTCGCCCGAAAACTCTTTGGGGGTACGCACGTCAATGACCTGCACGGCAGGGCTGTTCAAGCGCCCTGTCATTTCTGCGGTCGTCACGGCCACATCTTTCTGCGCCGTGAGTTTGAGCTTGACGGATGCAGCGGCCGCAGCGTTGGTCGATACCGGCAACCCAGCCGCCTGCCAGCCCTCCAGGCCATCGTGAAGCACGCTGACCTTGTCAGCGCCAAAATAGCGCAGGGTGTAGCGGCCGAAATAAGCGTTCCAAGTGCCACGCGCACCGTACACCACCGTCTCACGGGCCGGGTTAATCCCGGCGGCACCGAGCAGGGCTTCGATACGCGATGTAGCGACGAAATCTTCGGAGTTGGGGTCGCGCAAAAGAGTGGCTGCATCACCCAGATTCAGCGCACCCGGCACGTGGCCTTTGGCGTAGTCTCGTGCATCGCGCACGTCCCACACCTGGACACCTCGCTGAATCGCTGCCTGCGCATAGGCTACGTCCACAATGGTCTGTGCACCCGCGCACAAAGGCATCAACCATGACGCCATACCCAAGGCCAAGCAAGCCCTTGTTTTTTGAACCATCTTCCGCATGCTGTTGACTCCTTCAATATGAGGCTGAGAATTTAAACGGTATGGCGCACGATACCCGCAGCGTTAAAAAGATTATCAGTCCTAATGGATGAAGAGATGGATGGCCATTGAAGACCCGCCGCGCCCTGACCAACGCATTGCCAACACAGCTGTCCTTAAGTCGCCGAAAATAGCAATTTCGACAACAAGGTCCTTGTGAATCAATCCGTTGCTCATGCCGAACTCATCGCCTCTTTCAAGAGGGCGGAGGAAGACGCTGCACACAAATTCGGATTGATCAAAGCGGTTGAAAAAAAGGGGCCTAAGGCCATTCAGGCGGCCGTCGAAACTGCTGCTAAGGCTGCCAAACGCAGGGATTCATTTGCCAAAAAGATGAGTGTCCTCGGGGTGAGCCTCAAGGATTGAGCGGCACACGGTGCGATGGCTCAGTCCCGTGTGGCATGTCGCTGCACGCAGTCGATGTACTTGCGAAACTTGACGGATTCATTGAATCGGACACTGTTGATTCATAAGCTAAAGCGATTAACTGAAAGAATATTTGTGCTTTCCTTTTGAGGGCCTCGCAACTACAGTTCCTCTTTAAGCATGGGTTTCGAGTCTGCTACACCAGCGTGTGTCTTACTTCGCCATTTGGTCGAGGCCTTCAATGAGCTGTCATTAAAAGAGATGTCTATGAAAGTTGTCGTGGTCGGTGCAGGCATTGGTGGCTTAATCGCCGCACTGGCCTTGCTCAAAAAGGGTTTCGATGTTCAGGTCATTGAGCAGGCCAAAGAGCTCGTAGGGTTGGGAGCGGGACTCCAAATCAGTCCGAACGGTAACCGTATTTTGGCGGCGCTCGGCCTGACTGACGCCATGGCTCGGGTCGCATCTGAGCCACAGGGCAAGAAGGTACGTTTGTGGAACAGTGGTCAAACGTGGAATCTTTTCGATCTCGGCGTAGCTTCCCGTGAGCGCTACGGTTTTCCTTATTTGACGGTTCATCGGGGTGATTTGCACCAAGTGCTTGTTGACGCAGTGACCGCACTCAAGGCTAACGCCATCACCACCGGTGTACGGATTGACAGCATGGAGGTCCGTGGCGACGAGGTAGCGATCATCAGCGGAGGCCGTGAAATTGCCATCGCTGATGTGGTCGTGGGGGCCGACGGCGTGCACTCCCAAGTACGCCAGAGCCTGATTGGCGAGGATCGCCCACGCTTTTCCGGCATCATCGCTTGGCGCGGCGTCATCGAGGCGATGGCGCTACCCGCACACTTGCGTCAGCCTTATGGTTACAACTGGGTCGGACCGGGTGCACACGTTGTCAACTATCCGTTGCGCGGCGGCGAATTAGTCAACTTCGTCGGGGTCGTTGAACAGCAGGGCTGGGAAGTGGAGTCATGGACGGAAAAAGGGAGCATCGACGCCTGCCTGCAAGATTTTGCCGGTTGGCACGACGATGTGCAGACATTGATACGCGCGCTGCACACGCCCTTTCGTTGGGCGCTCATGGGTCGTGAGCCCATGCCGCGGTGGAGCTACGGCCGCGTCACCCTGTTGGGCGATGCCTGCCACCCGACACTGCCTTTTTTGGCGCAAGGTGCGGTCATGGCTATGGAAGACGGCTTTATTCTTGCGCGCTGCCTCGAGGCTTCGCCAGACGATCCGTCCACTGCTCTCGCACGCTACGAGCGAGCCCGTATGGAGCGCACCGCTCGCGTTGTGCAAGGCTCAGCAGCCAACGCGACTCGCTTCCACAACCCTCAGCTCGCCCATGCGCAGGGTGCCGCGAAGTATATTGACGAAGAGTGGAGTGAGGCGCGTGTCAAGGAGCGTTACGACTGGCTGTTCTCGTACAACGCTGAGACTGTCCCAGTCTGACGTGCCTCCCCTCAATCTTCATAAGACCGCCCCGTCATGACTACATCCGACTCCAACCGTGGCCTTCGCTCCGTCACCAAGCTTGGCCGCGACGCACAAGCGAGTCGCAAGTTCTTGCCAGCTTGGGTTAGCGCCGGTGTCCGCAGCTGGTTCCAGCCTTTCGGGTGATCGGCGGACGAACTTTAAACCCTGACGATCAGCACTCGGCGCAATCCCATGTATCCATTTACCTACTCTCGACCCCAAAGCGTCGCCGATGCGGTTGCCTTGTTGGGCGCAGACCCTGCGGCAAAGCCGCTGGCGGGCGGCATGACGCTGGTGCCCACGCTGAAGCAACGACTGGCCAGTCCATCGCATCTGGTTGATGTATCGCGCCTGCCTGAACTTAAAGGGATTACCTTCGATGAAGGAATGCTGCGTATTGGCGCAGCCACGTCGCATGCTGTCGTGGCCGAATCGCCTGTTGTACGAGAAGTGTTGCCCGCGCTGGCCACTCTTGCCAGCCTGATCGGCGACGCACAAATACGTCACCGTGGCACGCTGGGCGGCTCTATCGCCAACAACGATCCGGCGGCTGACTACCCGGGCGCCATACTGGGCTTGGGCGCAACTGTTATCACCGACCGCCGCAAAATCCCTGCAGAGGATTTTTTCACCGGTATGTTTTCCACGGCGCTCGCAGCCGACGAGATCGTAGTTGCGGTTCAATTTCCGCAGCCGCGTCGTGCGGTCTACCTCAAACACCGGCATCCGGCCTCCGGTTATGCGGTGGTAGGGGTGTTCATCGCTGACACATCGGGCGGTGCACGCATCGCGCTGACGGGCGCTGCACCGTGTGTCATGCGCTGGTCCGCGGCTGAAGACAGGCTGGCGTCAGCTGGCGACTGGTCACCCTCATGCGTCGAAGGTCTCCGCTTGCCGTCAGCCCACTTGAATGACGATCTGGGCGCCACAGCTGCTTATCGTGCCTATTTAGCGGGCGTGCTGCTACGCCGTGCCATTGCACAACTGTCCGATACGGCTGAGTCCGCCGGGCACTGAGGAAAAATAGCATGCAATTCAAGGGAAGTCAAACCATCGATGCGACTCGGGCCGCGGTCTGGGCCGGTCTGAATAATCCGGTGGTGTTGCAGCAATGCATCGCAGGATGTGAACAATTTGAGGAGACTGGCGACGGTCGGTGGCAAGCCGTTGTGTTGGTCTCAGTGGGGCCAGTCAAGGCCCGATTCAAGGGCCGCGTCACCTTGCACGAACGTCAGCCGCTGCTTGGCTATCGTTTATGTGGAGAGGGCGAGGGGGGCATCGCCGGCTTCGGTCAGATGGAGGCCAGGGTCACGCTGCAAGACGACGGTACGCATACCCGGCTGGATTACGCAGTTGAAGCCAGCGTCGGCGGCAAGCTTGCGCAAATCGGCTCCCGCTTGGTGAGTGGTGTTGCTCAAAAGATGGCGGACCATTTTTTTGCGCGCTTCAACCAGCTGCTGAGTCAACCTGTGAGCGTGGCACTAAGCCGACTGGATTCGGCTGCTGGCGCGGTATGGACGGAGGAGGCGAAGGGCAACGACAGCCTCTGCGACGTTTCACTCACCGTTAACGGCCAGGTTGTTCAGCGGTACGTCGACCCTCGCATGTTGCTTGTAGAACTCTTGCGCCAGGAACTGCGCCTGACTGGAACCCATGTCGGTTGCGACACCAGCCAATGCGGCGCCTGCACTGTTCGACTGGATGGCGCAGCCGTTAAATCTTGCAGCATTCTAGCGGCGCAGGCGAGTGGGGGAGAGGTCGTCACCATTGAGGGTTTAGCACCAGCAGGCAGCCTACACGCACTGCAGAAGGCCTTCAACCACTGCCACGCGCTGCAGTGTGGATTCTGCACACCCGGCATGATCATGGCTGCCGACGATCTGCTTCGCTCCGGCCGGCCAGTGACTGACGCAAGCATTCATCAAGCCATAGAAGGTAACCTGTGCCGTTGTACCGGCTACGTCAACATCATTGAAGCAGTGCATCAGGCTGCCCGCGCCACTGACCACGCGGAGGCCAGGTCGTGAGCTTTACCGGAAAGCCTGTGCCACGTCAGGAGGACCTGAGACTGGTCACCGGACGCGGTCAATACACCGACGACTTTGTCCTGCCAGGCCAGGCCTGGGCCGTGTTTTTGCGCTCACCCCATGCCCACGCGGGGGTGCGCAGCATTGACACCAGCGCCGCCTCCAAAATGCCGGGTGTGCTCGCCGTTCTCACGGGTAACGACTATCTGGCTGAAGGCTTTCGTGGCGTCGACCACGTACCCAACCCCCTGGATGCGGTAGACCACAAGGTCAAGGCCTTCACGACTTCGACCACGGGCACCGTCTACCAGCGCCGGCAACTACCGCTTCCGGTGGACAAAGTACGTCATGTTGGCGAGGCGCTGGCGATGGTCGTGGCAAAAACACAGCTGCAGGCGCGCGACGCTGCCGAAGCCATTGTGGTCGACTACGAGGTGCTGCCAGCCGTGGTCCGGGGTGATGATGCCCTCGCTGAGCATGCGCCGCGTGTTTGGGATGATCTTCCAGGCAATCTGTGCTTTCATGTACAGCTTGGCGACCGTCAGAAGGTTCGGGACACTTTTGCCGGGGCTGCCCATGTGGTTCGACGCGAGTTCCGAAATAGTCGAATCGTCAATTGCCAAATGGAGCCCCGCTCAGCCCTTGGCAGCTACGACACCGCTACGGACAACTGGACGCTGATCTCAGGCAGCCAGGGCGTGGTCCGTCAGCAAGCCGGCTTGGCGGATGCGTTTGAAATTCCTGCCGAACGCATTCGCGTGGTTTCCCCGGATGTCGGCGGTGGCTTTGGCCCGCGCAATTCTCTGAACATGGAGCAAGTTGCCGTGCTGTGGGCTGCCCGCCGCGTTGGATGTCCGGTCAAGTGGACCAGTGATCGCAGCGAAGCTTTCGTCAGTGATTACCAAGGTCGAGACCTGATCATCCGCGCCGCCTTGGCGTTTGATGCTGAGGGTCGCATCTTGGCCATGGATAACCAGATGATCGGTAACGTCGGTGCACACGCGGTGTCTTACGTGCCCATGTCAAACGCTTCGCGGGTGGCCACCAGCGTTTACGATGTCCCCGAGGTGGCCTTAGAGATCTCGGCGGCTATGACCCACACGGTGCCCACTGGGCCCTACCGCGGTGCCGGTCGGCCTGAGGCCATGCACGCCATCGAACGCGTTCTGGACATTGCGGCAGCAGAGCTCGGTATGGACCGGATTGAGATTCGGCGCCGCAACTTGATCCAGCATCACACCCTGCCGCGTCTCAGCCCGATGGGGCTTCCCTACGATGCGGGGAATTTTCCTGCCAATATGGAACGGGTGCTGCAGTTGTCCGACTGGGGCGGCTTTGCAAAACGGCGAGCCGACTCTGCCGCACGCGGGCGGCTGCGCGGCATCGGGTTGGCCAACTACATCGAATCACCGGTTGGCGCACCTCGCGAGCGCATCGAACTTCATGTGGACGGCGAAGGGCGGATCGACATCGTTTCGGGGACACAGTCGACAGGACAGGGACACGAGACCACTTTCGCGCAGGTGGTGGCCGACCAGCTTTCGCTCCCCTTGGACCGTATTCGGCTACGCACTGGCGACACATCATTTGTCAAAGTCGGTGGTGGTTCGCATTCCGACCGCTCGATGCGTTTGGGCGGTACGCTGCTACTGCAGGCATCGGCGCAATTAGTCGAGAAAGCGCGTGTGGCTGCAGCTGATCGACTTCGGGTGGCGCCCACTCGATTGCATCGCGATGGCGATGCCTTTGTCCTGTCCCGATGGTGGTGGCGAGACCGCCGCATGGCCTGGGCTGACATCGCGAGACACATCGCCGTGAACGGCCTGCCAGAGGATCGCACTCAGCGCAAGCTGTCAGCGGCGGCTGAGTTTGTCGGCCGCATACCTGCCTACCCAACTGGGGCCGCAGTTTGCGAACTGGAAATTGATCCTGATACGGGCGACGTTGAGCTGACGCGCTACTCTGCTGTGGACGACGTTGGACTGGCAATCAACCCACTCATCGTCGAGGGTCAGATCCACGGGGGATTGGCTCAAGGCCTCGGACAGGCACTTTGCGAAGGCTATGCGCTTGACTCTCGCAGCGGACAAGTCTTGGCCGGTTCCTACATGGACTACCGGTTGCCACGCGCCGGCCTGCTGCCAAAACTGTCCATCGAGCTTGCCAACGACCCGACCCTGGGTAATCCGCTGGGCGTGAAGGGTGGCGGAGAAAGCGGCATCACCCCGGCAACCGCCGCCACTTACAACGCGCTTGCCGACGCCTTATCGGACTACACCCGCGAAGAACTCCCCATGCCGGCGACGGCGTTGGCGCTATGGCAAGTTATCCACCCCGAGGAGCAAATTCAACATGAGTGAGACCCCATTACAGGACAGCGTGCTGGTCGAGTACCGCGACGCAATATTGACCCTGACGCTGAACACGCCGGCGAATGGCAACCTCATCGATGCTGAGATGGGGGCGACCATCATCAGGGCACTCTCAACCCTAGACGATAGCGTTCGCTTGGTTTGCCTTCGCGGGGCAGGCGCTGATTTTTGTGCCGGCCGGGTTTCCCCCACGCCACCGCCTAGCGCCTCTCCGCCATCAGGAGAGCGCCTGCGCCAAACGGTCGCATTGCCGGCACTTGCGTTATACGACGCAATCAAAGCCGTGCCGGTACCGACACTCGCGATCGTCCAAGGACGCGCAATCGGCGTTGGCACCGCGCTTGCAGCGGTGTGTGATTTGACCCTCGCAGCCGAGGATGCCCAATTTCAGATACCTGAGATGGAGCGCGACATCCCGCCAACCCTGGTGATGGCCGCGCTTTGTGACCGCGTGCCTCTTAAAAGCCTGGCGTATCTGGTGCTGAGCCGGCGCGCGTGGAGTGGTCGCGAAGCACAAACCGCGGGTCTGGTCAGCGTGACTTGTCCTGCTGAAGTGTTGCAAGCCGAGGCGCAATCGCTGATCAGCACGCTGGTGGTCTGCGCACCGGTAGCGCTGCGCGCCTGCAAGCAATACCTGAGTCATGCACCCGGCATGAACCCCGCGGCAGCAAGCGCCTTCGCCGGTCATTTGGCGGGCACCGCGCTGTCGGCACGTTACTGAATCCTACCGACGAATTGCCACGAGGAGACGCAAGCACATGACCCGCAAACTTTCAACCCAGATGGATAGGCGGCGCTTGCTGGCAAGCACACTGGCTGCTTCGATGGCTGGCGTGTGGGCTGTTTCAAACGCCGCTGCCGCCGAATGGCCCGATAAGCCCTTACGCATGTTGGTGGGTTACCCGGCAGGCAGCGGCATAGACAGTGTTGCCCGTCAACTTGCGCGCCAGCTGGAGGTGTATACCGGGCAAGTTGTGATTGTCGACAACCGCCCCGGGGCATTTGGCAACATTGCAGCACAGACAGTAGCTGCAGCCAATGGTGATTCCAACACACTCTTGTTCACGCCGAATTCGACCCACGCGGCCAATGTTCACTTATTTCGCAAGCTCCCGTTTGACCCGGTCAAAGACTTCACACCCGTTGCAACTGTCGCGACACTGAGCTTTGTCCTCGTGTGCGATCCGAAGGCAGTTGATGCAACCCATGTCACACAGTTGATTCAGGCTATTCAACGTGAACCGGGGCGCTGGGCTTATGGAACCGGCAACGCCACGGGAATGGTCGCTGGTGCTATGTTCAAGAGCCAAGCCGGTCTCGACCTCTTAGGCGTTCCCTATAAGGGCGTACCGCAAGCCATGACAGACTTGCTTGGCGGACGAGTTCAGATGGTGTTTGCCGACGCTACCCTCGCCATCCCCCTGGTGCGGGCAGGAAAGCTGCGCGCCCTGGCCGTCACCGGCCAGCGTCGTATGGCGGCACTGCCGCAGGTGCCGACCATGGCAGAGTCGGGATTACTCGGCTATAACTTAACCGGCTGGTTTGCCGTATTTCAATCGGCTGGCGTACCGATGAAAAATAATGCGCGGATGTCTGCGCTGGTGCAACGAGCTCTCAGGGAGCCGTCGATGGCCGAATTTCTTCGCAACATTGGTGCCGAGCCGGAACCCTCTACCCCTGAAGAACTGGCTCGCCGTGTGACTGAAGACACCGAACGTTGGGGCCGACTGGTCAAACTAGCCGGCATAGAGCCTGAATGACAGCAGCGAAAAAACAAATATCACCCTTTGGAGACATTCCTTGAGCCCCATTCTTGATTCGGTCGCAGGCCCCGGTAACCCGCCTTTATCGGCCTCAATTCCGGCCCTCACACCAGCCATCGCTACGGACCTGGAGCGCCATGACCTTCGCCGTTTTTTGGCCGATCTGGGCGCCGATGAAGTCCAGCGGATCAGCGAGCCTACCGACCTGGCGGAAGTCGCATCGCGCCTGGAAGGTAACCCCAAGGCCGTTTGGATTGAACGTCCGGCGGATGAAGGCGTGGCTCTGTGCGGCAACGTGGCGGGCAGCCGAACGCGCCTGGCCAAAGCCTTCAACACGACCCCTGAAAAACTGTTGGCTGAAGTACTTCACCGCCTAAAAAACAAGGGGGAGGTGGTGGAAGTCCCGCGTTCCGTGGCGCCTGTGCAGCAGGTGGTCTTGACGGGTGATGACTGCGACTTCACTCGCTTACCGGTGCATTTACAGCATGGCCTTGACGGGGCACCCTATATCTCCGCATCGATTGATTTTGTGATTGACCCCAGCACTGGCTTGACCAATGTGGGCGTGCGTCGCTTGATGCTGCGCGGACGTCGCACGGCGGGCATTGACCTGATGGCGCCGTCTGATTTGCGTGCCATCTACATTGCCCAGGCCCAGCGCGGCGAACGCTTGCCGATTGCCTTTGCCGTGGGAACCCATCCGATTGACCACGTTGCGGCTACTCAGCGCGTCGCCGGCGACGAATTGGCGCTTCTGGCCGCGCTGCGCGGCGAGCCGCTGGGCGTGGTGAAGTGCGTGACCAATGATTTGCTGGTGCCAGCTGATGCCCAGTACATTTTGGAAGGCTACCTGGACGAATGTGGTCATGTGGAGCCCGAAGGACCCTATGGCGAATTTTTAGGCTACTACGGTGTGGTTAAAAAGAACCCGGTGTTTCACCTGACAGCGATCACGCACCGGCGCAACGCTGTGTTCCAGACAGCCAGCATCAGCGGCCCGACCATGGCCCATACCGACACCGCTCAACTCTCGGCCTTCAGAACCGAGGTGACGGTGTGGCGCGCACTGGAAATGGCCGTCCGCGAGGTCACTGCTGTGTACACCAGCCCGGCCAGCGGCGGCATCTTCAATGTGCGCGTGGCGATGCGTCAGCGCGTGCCTGGCGAAGCGCGCAACGCCATCGCGGCGGTATTTGCCTGCTTGGCCAACGTCAAGCATGTTTTTGTGGTCGATCCCGACATTGATATTTTTTCAGACGACCAAATGGAATGGGCGCTGGCCACGCGTTTTCAGGCCGACCGTGATTTTGTGCTCCAAAGCGGGATGCGAGCCATGCCGCTGGACCCGTCCCTCGAGGGCTCGCACCAAACCGCGAAAGCAGGATTTGACCTGACATTGCCTTTTTTGCGAGTCGGTACGCAGCGACCTATGGAGCACCGTATTCCCGCACCGCCGAACTTGGATGGCGTGCGATTTGAGTCTCTGCAAGCGGCGCTGGAACACGGGCCCAAGTTGTTCGTCGAATTGATGGCTGCGAGCAGCAGCCGCGACGGGCGCGAGGTGGTGCGTTGGTTGGAAGACATGGCGGCTAGCCGCCCGATCGTGCGAGATGGTGAAGGGCGTTACCTGTTCGCCTGAGAGATGAGGCACCGCTTTCAGGAAATGAGTCAAACGGAAACACTGAAGTAACACTTGAGGAGACAAACCATGAACTTTTTGAATTCCCAAAACAAGCGCAAACTGGGTCTGGGCTTGGCCTTGACGATGGCCTTTTGCATGGCCGGGTTGACCCGCTCAGCCCAAGCGCAAAGTTCCATCCCTGAGTATCCGAACAGACCTATTCGCTTCATCGTGCCTTACACCCCCGGTGGCTTGGGTGACTCGTTTGCGCGCGCCCTAGGCCAGGGCCTGAGCGAGCGTCTCGGCCAGCCGGTGGTCATCGACAACCTGCCGGGCGCCAGTCAGGCGATTGGCGCCGAAGCGGCTGCCAGGGCGCCCGCCGATGGTCATACCTTGTTCATGGGAACGCAGTCGGGTCTGGTGCTCAATAGCATCGCGCGCAAAAAGTTGCCCTATGACCCGGTGAAAGACTTCGCGCCGGTATCCATGCTGTTTTCCTCGCCACTGTTCTTGGTCGTGCATCCCAGTGTGCCGGCTCAATCGCTGGCGGAACTGATCACTTTAGCCAAGGCCCGGCCTGGCTACTACACAGTGGCCACGATCGGGGAAGGCACGTCGACCAATCTAATCTCGTTGATGTTTCAGTCCAGTGCCAAGGTCAAACTTCTGCAAGTGCCCTACAAAGGAAGCGCACCGGCCATCACTGATGTTTTGGCGGGAACCGTCCATATGATGTTTGAAGGCGGCGCTTCGGCTTTGCCACATGTGCGCCAAGGCAAACTGCGGGCACTCGCTTCGTCAGCCGAAAAACGGACTGAGCGCAATTCGCCGGGCCTACCGACCATGTCTGCGACGTTGCCCGGCCTAGAGCTGGAAACCTGGTTCGGCGTGGTCGCTCCAGCGGGCGTCCATCAGTCCATCATTGACCGGTTGAACTTCGAAATCAAACAGGTTCAGCGTTCGGCTCGAATGCAAGAGATGGCGGCTAATTTGGGGGCCGACATTTTTATCAGTTCGCCCGAGCAAATGGGCTCGCGCATTAGCTCGCAGCTGACAGAGTTCGCCAAAGTGATGAAAGATGCGGGGATTGAACCGAAGTAAGTCAAGGGGGGCTGCGGTGAGACCTGTTTGGCCTGGACGCTGGCGTGGCCAGGCAAGCCCTGAAATACGTCATTGGATGCTCGCGTATTATGGGTCGAACTGTCCCATACTGACCCATGAACCTGAATTTGAATCTTCGGCAACTCAAAGCCTTTCTTGGCGTTGCTGAAACCTGTAACTTCACCAGGACAGCCCAAAAGTTGCATATCAGCCAGGCAGCGCTGAGCTCGAGTATTCGTGAGCTAGAGGGTCAGCTGTGCTGCCGGCTGTTTGAACGCACAACGCGCAGTGTTGAACTGACCGCCGCGGGACGTGAGTTTTTGCCGGTTGCAACCACCGTCGTTGGCAATCTGGAGGCGGTAACACATCAGCTCCAACACTTTGGGCAATACGGGGTCTCACGGCTCAGGTTGGGTTTCACGCCGATGCTGGCCTCCAACGTTGTGCCAGATGTACTGGACGAATTCCAACGTCAATTTCCGTCAGTGCAGGTGGAGGTGGTCGATGCAGGACCTCAAGAGCTTCAGCAGTACGTTGACTCGGATGAAGTCGATGCAGCTTTTGGCGCCTTCGAACAGAAAATTTCAGGTATGAGCCATTTACAAATCATACCGGCCACGCTCATGCTGGTTTACACCGACCAGTTTTCCGATATTGAAGAGCTCATCTCTTGGCCGCAGGTCTTCGAGTATCCCCTGATTGCCATGTCAGACAAGAGTCCGATCCAGCAACTCGTGAACGCCATGGCCAAGAAGACGGCATCGGACATCCGCTCCAGAATGGTCGTCAATCAGCTGGACACAGCCCTGGGCATGGTGGAAAAAGGATTCGGCGTTGCCGTCTTTCCCTCATTCGCGCAGACCGCCTGCCGGCGTTATAAGGTCCGCACAGCCAGTATTTTTCCGCCCGTCAACATCAATTACTTTCGCATCATGAAGGCCGGCAAGGACGCCAGTGCAGCGGTCGAAGGCATCACACAATTGTTGATTCCGCGTCTGCACCGCAGCTGAATCAGTCGGCGGTGGCACCGGTGATGCGTACCGCTCGCGACCACTTCTTGACCTCGTCGTCGATGAAGCGGGCGAATTCGAGGGCTGACCCGCCTTGGGGATCGGCACCGAGATTGCGCATCTGAGTGGCCACATCTGGCAGGCTTAGGATCCTGACCACCTCGGCGTTGATCCGCTTGACGATGTCGGCTGGGACGCCGGCGGGCGAGACGATACCGCTCCAGAAGTCGGCAGAAACAGACTTGAATCCGGACTCTTCTACGGTAGGCACCTCGGGCGCAAACGCTGAGCGCTTATCACTGAGCACGGCGACTGTCCTGACCTTTCCAGCCTTGGAGAAGCTGGCCGTCGTGCCAACGGCATCCACGGTGAACTGGGTTTCACCGGACGCGACCGCCGCAATGGCCAGGGCTCCGCTTCGGTAGGGTACATGGACGCCCTTGATGCCCAGTGTGTCTAGCAGCAGTTCACTCGCGAGATGCCCGACCGAGCCGATGCCGGCTGAGGAGTAAGAAATTGCCCCCGGGTTTTTCCGTGCATAGTCGACAAACTCCTTCAGGTTGTATGCAGGCAGCGAGGCGGGGATGATCATCACCTGCGGCCCTCTGGCAACCATGGCCACCGGCGTGAACGCGCGGGCTGAGTCATAGGGCAAGCGGCGATACAGGGAGGGGTTCACCGCCAGCGTGCTGCTGCTGCCATACAACAAGGTGTAGCCATCCGCTGCGGCACGGGCTACCTCGGCCGAGCCGATGCTGCCGCCCGCGCCTGCCCGGTTGTCCACCACCACTGGCTGGCCCAAAGCTTCGCCTAGTTTTTGGGCGACTGCCCGAGCCGCGATGTCGGTTGGCCCACCCGGACCAAAGGGGACGATCAACCGAATCGGTCGGCTGGGGTAGGTTTCGGTCACGGGGGCTTGCGCGAAAACTGGGGCCAAGCCGGCAAGGCACCAGATGACAGCATGTGCGCTCAGCTTGATTAGTTTTTTCATTCCGATGCCCTGTTAGATTTGTCAATTGCAGCCGATCCTATTCGATGCACAGATATTTGTGAAACAAAATCTAAAGGGCAACGCAAGTGCCCCGATCAAGGCGGTGAAGTAACCGCGGCAATAGACTGTTCAGTTGGCTGCTTGGCAGCCCCAAGTGGGCAATAATTGACCGGCACCAATTTTCTCAACACTTGATGCCTGCTAGTTCAGGACTGTCCATGACAACCCAGACCCTCCATTACCAAAGCGGCTTCGCCAACGAATTCGCCACTGAGGCCTTGCCCGGCGCATTGCCTGTAGGCCGCAATTCACCGCAGAAGGCGCCTTACGGGCTCTACGCTGAGCAGCTGTCCGGCACCGCCTTCACCGCACCGCGCCACAGCAACCGCCGCTCCTGGCTGTACCGGATTCGTCCGGCCGCCATGCACCTGCCGTTCGAGCTTATTCCAGACAGCCGTTGGCTGAGTCGCTTTGACGAGGTACCGACACCGCCCAACCAGTTGCGCTGGGACCCGTTGCCCATGCCCGATGCCGTCAGTGCGCCGACGGATTTTGTCGACGGCATGGTCAGCATGGCCGGCAACGCCAGCTGCGGCATCCATCTGTATGCGGCGAACCGATCGATGGAGACGCGCTACTTTTACAACGCAGACGGCGAGATGCTGATCGTGCCGCAAGAAGGCCGCTTGGTGCTGGCCACCGAGATGGGCGTGATCGAGGTCGAGCCGCAGGAAATCGCGGTGATTCCGCGCGGTGTGCGCTTTCAGGTGCGTTTGCCCGACGGCCAGGCCCGTGGCTATGTCTGCGAGAACTACGGTGCCCTGCTCAAGCTCCCCGACCTGGGCGTGATCGGCTCCAACGGCCTGGCCAACCCGCGTGACTTTCGCACCCCGGTGGCCGCTTACGAAGACGTTGAGGGCGACTTTGAGTTGCTCACCAAGTTCAACGGCCACCTGTGGTCAGCGCGCATCGGCCACTCGCCACTGGATGTGGTGGCGTGGCATGGCAATTACGCGCCTTACAAGTACGACCTGCGCCGATTTAATGCCATCGGATCGATCAGCTATGACCATCCGGACCCGTCGATTTTTCTGGTGCTGCAGTCACCGAGTGACACACCGGGTGTGGACTCGATTGACTTCGTGATCTTCCCGCCGCGCGTGCTGACCATGCAGAACACTTTCCGTCCGCCCTGGTTTCACCGCAACGTCGCCAGCGAATTCATGGGTTTGATCCACGGTGCTTACGACGCCAAGGCCGAAGGCTTTGTGCCAGGCGGTGCATCGCTGCACAACTGCATGACCGGTCATGGCCCGGATGCCGACACCTTTGCGAAAGCCAGCGCGGCAGACACCCGTCAGCCCGACTACATCCAAGGCACCATGGCGTTCATGTTTGAGACGCCGGCGGTGATTCAGCCCACGCGTTTTGCACTGGCGTCGGCTCAGCTGCAACCCGAGTACTACCGCTGCTGGCAGGGGCTGAAGAAACACTTCGACCCGACCCGTCCGTAAATTAATTTTCCTTAAACACCACAAAGCTATGCAAATTTTGAACGAAACCCATGACCCGGCCCTGCGCAGCTGGGTCGCCTCGGCCAACCAAGCGCAGACCGACTTCCCCATTCAGAACCTGCCTTTCGCAGTCTTTCGCCGGCAAGGCAGCACCGAGGCGTATCGCGGCGGCGTGGCCATCGGAGACCAGATACTGGATCTGGCGGCAGTCGCTGCCAGTGGTGTCTTGTCGGGGGCCGCTGCTGCTGCAGTTCAAGCCGCCTCTGGCGACAGCTTGAACGCGCTGATGGCACTGGGTCAGCCTGCTTGGTCGTCGCTGCGCCTCGCGCTGTCACGCGCCCTGCGCGAAGGTTCAGCCGAGCAAGCCAAGCTAGCGGCTTGCCTAGCTCCTCAGGCAGCGGCTGAGTTCAACCTGCCAGCGCGCATCGGCGACTACACCGATTTTTATACCTCCATCCATCACGCTTCCAACGTCGGCCGCCAGTTCCGTCCCGACAACCCCCTGCTGCCCAACTTCAAGTGGATTCCCATTGGTTACCACGGCCGCGCTTCCAGCATTGGCGTGTCGGGTCAGCGTTTCCCCCGCCCGCTCGGGCAAACCATGTCGCCGGGTGCCAGCGTGCCCTCGTTCGGTCCGTGCAAGCGGCTGGACTACGAGCTCGAAATGGGTATTTTTGTGGGCAGCGGCAATGCGCTGGGCAAACCCATCCCCATCACCGAGGCAGAAGCCAGCGTCTTCGGCATCTGTCTGCTCAACGACTGGTCAGCCAGAGATATCCAGGCTTGGGAATACCAACCGCTGGGTCCATTCTTGTCGAAGAACTTCGCCAGCACGATTTCGCCGTGGATCGTGACGCTGGAGGCCTTGAGCCCTTACCGCGTCGCTTTCACGCGGCCCGCAGACGACCCGCAACCGCTGCCGTATCTGGACTCGCCGGCCAATTCAGCGCAAGGCGCAATGGACATTCAGCTCGAAGTCCTATTGCAAACCCAGACCATGCGCCAGCAAGACCAAGCTGCCACACGCTTGACCCACACCAGCTACCGTCACGCTTACTGGACAGTCGCCCAGATCGTGGCGCACCACACCGTCAATGGCTGCAACCTGCAACCGGGCGACTTGATGGGAACCGGCACTTTGTCAGGTCCGACGCTGGACGAGGCGGGTGCGCTGATCGAGTTGACGGTCGGTGGCAAACAGCCTCTCACGCTGCCCAACGGTGAAAGCCGTACTTATCTGGAAGACGGCGACGCCGTGGTGTTGCGCGGTTGGTGCGAAAAGCCCGGCGCTGCACGCATCGGCTTTGGTCAATGCGTGGGGACGGTGCTGCCTGCGCTGACCTGAAGCTTGCCGCCTGCGTTAGCTTCAGTTAAAGGTCGTTCGCGATTTCCTGCTTGTGGCCCGACAAAGGTCGACCGATTAACCAAACGCCTCCCATCCTTTAGGGTGCAATACAAGCCTTAAAGCTGATTGATGCCAGCAGCGTCACGAAACCTTTGTGATGGCTCAGTCCCGTGTGGCATGTCGCTGCACGCAGTCGATGTAAGCGGCGCCGTCAGGTGGGCGGCCGGCGCGCTGGCTTTCCCAGACCATCTGGCCCAGGCAGTCCATGGTTTCGTGATGGGCTGTGTGCAGGGAGTTGCGGCGTGCGGTGAGTAATTCAACGGCTTGGCGGATGCCGCGGGGCTGGTCGATCGAGCATTGTTCGCTGATCGTCAAGTGCATCGACAAATGCAAGAACGGATTGGTCTTGCCGCTGTCGACGTCGTACATTTTGGCCACAGCGGCTTCTGCATCAGCGAAGTCTGCATGGTATTCAGGGTGCTCGTCGATCCACTGGCTGACGATGGTTTCCATGGCGTCTAAAGGCGAGCCGGCCAGTGACTTGGCATACACCGCGCAGAAGAAAGTGCGGACGTCGGATTGAGAAGGCGTGAACATGGCTAAAGCGTATCACGCGTCAATCGGCGAACTCTCTGCTCAGGCGCGCTTCACCGCCAGCAGCTTTGAAATGGTCTTGGCCGCGGCCAGCAGCGCCGGCAACATGCTGTCCTGCATGATCTTGGCGCTGGTGCGGTTGGCTTGGCCACTGATGTTGAGTGCCGCCACGGTGCGGCCTTCCCGATTCGTCACCGGCGCAGCCAATGACACCAGACCTTCTTCCAGCTCTTGATTGACCAGCGACCAACCTTGTTTGCGGGTGGCTTGGACCTTGGCCAGCAGATCGTTCACGTCGGTCAGCGTGTGGCGGGTCAAGGCTTTGCGCTCACTGGCCTGCAAGCGGCTCAGCACTTCGTCGTCGGGCAAGCCCGCCAGCAGCACGCGGCCCAGCGAGGTGCAGTAGGCCGGCAAGCGCGAGCCGACGCCCAGACTGATGCTCATGATTTTGTGGGTCGGCACCCGCAGCACATAAATGATGTCGGTGCCTTCCAGGACGGCGGCGGAACATGATTCCTTGACCTCATCGACCAAGGCCTCCATGATGGGTTCGGCCAGGTTCCAGATCGGCATCGACGACAAGTAAGCGAAGCCGAGGTCGAGAATCCGCGGCGTCAGGCTGAACAATTTACCGTCACTTTCGACATAGCCGAGGCTTTGCAGGGTCAACAAAATACGCCTGGCGCCGGCCCGCGTGAGCTCACTGCGGCCGGCGACTTCGGTCAGTGTTTGGCGGGGTGCGTCGGCGTTGAAGGAGCGAATGACTTGCAGGCCACGCGCAAAAGACTGCACGTAGCTGTCGCCCGGGCTTGGGGTTTTGGCGGGGCTCGAAAGCGGGTTTGATGAGCGGGTTGCCATGGCACGCAGAATCTCCTAAAATTCATTATACGAACATTTGTTCTTATTGCGAACAAATAAAAGTCAGACAATTCGACAACCAGGGAGCCCATTGAATGATCAACAAAATTGCCCCGTCCATCACCGCGGCATTGGCCGACGTGAAAGACGGTTCCACCGTGATGATTGGCGGTTTCGGCACCGCCGGCATTCCCAATGAGCTGATTGACGGGCTGATTGCGCAAGGCGCAAAAGACCTCGTCATCGTCAACAACAACGCCGGCAACGGCGAAAGCGGTCTGGCGGCTTTGCTCAAAGCTGGCCAAGTGCGCAAGATCATTTGCAGCTTCCCGCGGCAAGCCGACAGCCACATTTTTGATGCACTTTATCGCAGCGGAAAACTCGAATTAGAGCTCGTGCCACAAGGCAATCTGGCTGAACGCATCCGTGCTGCAGGCGCAGGCGTTGGTGCCTTTTTCTCCCCCACAGGCTATGGCACAGAGTTGGCCAAGGGCAAAGAATGCCGCGAGATCAACGGCAAGTTTTATGTTCTCGAAATGCCGATTTATGGCGATGTCGCGTTGATCAAGGCCGAGACCGGTGACCGTTGGGGCAACTTGCTTTACCGCAAGGCGGCGCGCAACTTCGGCCCAGTGATGGCGACCGCCGCCAAGATGACCGTGGCCACGGTGCATGAGATCGTTGAACTGGGCGCGCTCGACCCGGAGAGCATCGTCACGCCCGGTATTTTTGTCAGCAAAATTGTGAAGGTTGACCGCGTTGCCACCGAGGCTGGCGGTTTTAAGAAGGCAGCATGACCATGAGTGACACCAGCTATCAAAAACGCAACAAAGAGCAGTTGGCCCGGCGCGTGGCCCAAGACATTCATGATGGCGCTTACGTCAATCTCGGCATTGGCATGCCGACACTGGTCGCGAACCATTTGCCGGCCGGCATTGAAGTGATTCTGCAAAGCGAAAACGGTATTTTGGGCATGGGTCCGGCGCCCGCAGCAGGTGATGAAGACTATGACCTGATCAACGCGGGCAAACAGCCGGTGACGCTGCTGCCGGGCGGCGCTTATTTCCACCATGCAGACAGTTTTGGCATGATGCGCGGCGGTCATCTGGATATTTGCGTATTGGGTGCGTTTCAGGTCAGCGCCACCGGTGATCTGGCGAACTGGAGCACCGGCGAAAAAGACGCGATTCCGGCTGTTGGCGGTGCCATGGATTTAGCGATAGGTGCCAAGCAGACCTGGGTGATGATGGATTTGCTGACCAAAAAAGGCGAGAGCAAAGTCGTCAGCCAGTGCAGCTACCCGATCACCGGCATTGCTTGTGTCAAGCGGATTTATTCCGAGCTGGCCACGCTCGAATGCACGCCCAAAGGCTTGTTGCTGATCGACATGGTCGACGGACTGACGCATGCCGAACTCGAAAAAATGCTCGGCCTGCCGATTGCACTGGCCGCCTGAAAAAACAAACACCATTGAAAGAAGACACACCATGAGTTCACAAGCTTTTATTTGCGACGCTATCCGTACCCCTTTTGGCCGTTATGGCGGCGCGCTGTCCAGCATCCGCACCGACGACCTTGGCGCGATTCCGCTGCGCGCCTTGATGGCACGCAACCCGAATGTGGATTGGCAAGCCATCACCGACGTGATTTATGGCTGCGCCAATCAGGCCGGCGAAGACAACCGCAACGTCGCCCACATGTCAAGCTTGCTGGCGGGTTTGCCGTTTGAAGTGCCGGGCGCCACCATCAACCGTTTGTGCGGCTCGGGTCTTGATGCGGTTGGCACGGCAGCCCGTGCCATTCGTTCGGGTGAAGCGGGTCTGATGATCGCTGGCGGTGTTGAAAGCATGAGCCGCGCACCGTTTGTCATGCCGAAGGCCGAGAGCGCCTTCAGTCGCGCCAACGCGGTCTACGACACGACCATCGGCTGGCGCTTCGTCAACAAGCTGATGAAGCAGGCCTACGGTGTTGACTCCATGCCAGAGACGGCTGAGAACGTCGCCACCGACTTCAAGATCGAGCGCGAAGCGCAAGACCGCATGGCGCTGGCCAGCCAGCTGAATGCTGTGGCGGCGCAAAAAGCCGGCCACTTGGCACGCGAAATCACCGCGGTCACGATCGCCCAGAAAAAGGGTGACGCGATCGTCGTTGACACAGACGAACACCCGCGTGCCACCACCATGGAAACCCTGGCCAAGCTCAAAGGCGTGGTGCGTCCAGATGGCACCGTGACGGCCGGCAATGCCAGTGGCGTGAATGACGGTGCGTGTGCCCTGCTGTTGGCTGATGAAGCCAGCGCCGCCAGGAACGGCTTGACACCGCGCGCGCGCATTGTGGGCATGGCGACCGCCGGCGTGCCGCCGCGCATCATGGGCATGGGCCCCGCACCGGCGACGCAAAAAGTGCTGGCGCTGACAGGTCTCAAGTTGGAACAACTGGACGTCATCGAGCTCAACGAAGCCTTTGCCGCACAAGGTTTGGCCGTGTTGCGCCAGCTCGGTCTGCAAGATGACGATGCCCGTGTCAACGCTTGGGGCGGCGCGATTGCCTTGGGTCACCCGCTGGGTGCATCGGGTGCCAGACTGGCCACCACGGCCGTCAACCGCTTGCATGCCACGGGTGGCCGCTATGCGCTGTGCACCATGTGCATCGGTGTGGGTCAAGGTATTGCCCTGATTCTTGAGCGAGTGTGACGGTGACGTTCGCCACACCCAACCGCCGCCAAATCTTGCTGGCCTCTGTCGGGGCTTCTGCGCTGTCTGCTATCAGTTTGGCCGCGCGCGCCCAAGGCAAGCCGATCAAGATCGTCGTGCCTTTCGCACCGGGCGGTGGCAACGATGTGTTCGGCCGTCAGATGGCCAAAAGCCTGGGCGAGCTGCGCAATCAGAGTGTGGTGGTTGAGAACAAGCCGGGTGCAGGCGGCAACATAGGCACCGAGCAAGTGGTGCGCAGCCCGGCCGACGGCAGCACGCTGCTGCTCGGTCACTCTGGCACGGTGTCGATCAATCCGGCGCTTTACAAGCAGCTGAAATATGACACCCAAAAAGATCTGGCACCGGTCGCCATGTTTGCGTCATCGGCATTGGTCTTGGTGGTGCCCGCTTCGTCAAAGGTCAAGTCAGTGGCCGATCTGCTGGCACTGGCCAAGTCAGAGCCGGGTCGGGTCAACTATGCCTCAAGTGGTGGCGGCACGGGGGGGCACTTGTGCGGCGAATTATTCGAGCACAAGACCGGTGTCAAGCTCAGCCACATTCCTTACAAAGGGACTGGGCCGGCGCTCACCGATCTCGTTGGCAGTCAGGTGCAGATGATGTTCAGCGTGATTCCGCCGGCCTTGGCCTTGGTCGCAAGTGGGCGCTTGCGCGCCATTGCAGTGACCAGCGTCAAACGCAATCCATCGATGCCGGATGTGCCGACGATCGCCGAGTCAGGCATCAGCGCACTGGCCGATTTTGAAAGCACGCTGACTTATGGATTGCTGGCACCCCGTGCGACACCAGATTCAGTGGTCAAAGAGCTGGCGGCGCAGATTTTGAAGATCGCGGCCACAGCGGAATTCCAGTCCCGGCTGGGCGTGGAGGGCGCTGTGCCGCTGTTGGGCGGGCCGGCCGAGTACGCCGCACGGATTAAAAAAGAAAGCGCGCAATGGGCCGACATCGTCCGGATTTCGGGCGCAACGCTCGATTGAGCGGGGACTGAGTGCGGTTTTTCCACTCATGGAAAAACTGATTTCCGCTGGTTTTCTTGTGACTGACTAGGCTCTGCGACACACTACGGCTAGTTAAAAAGACAACAAGGAAAC